>JAYRVB010000572.1:0-5381 GCA_041918775.1 Chitinophagales bacterium | reverse complement strand
TCATTTTTGAACCGGCTTACGACAGCTATGCGCCTGCTATCAGGGTGCACGGTGGTGTGCCTGTGCCCATCGAACTCGTTGCGCCTGATTACAGCATCAATTGGGAAATGGTGAAAAAGGCAGTGAATCAGCGCACCCGCATGATCATGATCAATACACCGCATAATCCGACAGGCACCGTGTTGTCGGCAAATGATATCAGGCAATTGATCAGGATCGTGCACGGCAAGGACATCATTGTACTCAGTGATGAAGTATATGAACATATTATTTTCGATGGCATACGTCACGAAAGTGTATTGCATTATCCCGAATTACGCGAACGTAGTATGGTGATCTTTTCCTTTGGAAAAACATTTCACAATACCGGTTGGAAGATCGGGTATGTGTTGGCGCCAGAATACCTTACCAAAGAACTCAGAGGCGTGCATCAGTTTGAAGTGTTTTCCGTAAATACACCCATACAATATGCCCTTGCTGATTTTATGCAGGAGCACGCCGACTATGCAGAAGTAAGCGCAATGTATACAGCAAAAAGAAATTTGTTCAACCGCATGCTCGCATCATCGCGTTTTACACTTAAGCCTTCCGCAGGCACCTATTTTCAATTGCTCGATTATGGAAAAATAGCGCAGGCTGCGGATATGGATTTTGCGCAGGAATTAACGATCAAACACAAAGTGGCAGCCATACCCTTGTCGCCCTTTTATCGAAATGGCACGCAATCAACTGTATTGCGATTTTGCTTTGCCAAGCAGGACCAAACCCTTGAACGCGCAGCTGAAATATTATGCAGGATCTAAACGTAACGCTTGTACAAGCCGACCTGGTTTGGGAAAACAAAAAGGCAAACTATGCACATCTGGAAACATTGCTTGCAGATGTACAAAAAACCGACCTCATCGTATTGCCTGAAATGTTCAATACAGGATTCAGCATGCGTTCGAAAGAACTCGCTGAAAATATGCTCGGACCATCGGTGGATTGGATGCGTGCATTAGCCATGCGCAAACAAGCTGTTGTATGCGGCAGTCTGATCATTGAAGATGACGGCACGTACTATAATCGCCTGATCTGGATGGAGCCGGATGGCATGTTACAGTACTACGACAAGCGACATTTGTTTTCCCTTGCGGATGAAGACAAACATTTCAGTGCAGGAAAACATAAGATATTTCCAGAAGTGCTGGAGTGGAAGGTATTACCCCTTATTTGTTACGACCTGCGTTTTCCGGTGTGGAGCCGGCAATCACCGCCCTTTACCGAACTGGGTGCACACCCTTACCACCTGCTGATCTATGTAGCCAATTGGCCCGAACGACGCGTTTATGCCTGGGAGCAGCTATTGATCGCCCGGGCTATTGAAAACCAATGCTATGTGGTGGGCGTTAACCGTGTGGGCCTCGACGGCAATGAAGTATACCATAACGGCTGTTCTGCCCTGATCGACCCTATGGGGCAAAAACTGTCGGTTGCGATCGGCGAGGAAAGCGTTAAAACCCTTACCCTGTCAGCATCTCAACTCGGCACCATCCGCGAAAACCTGCCCTTTCTCAGCGATAGGGATGAGTTTGAATTACGCCGTTAAACGTTAAAATTTCATTAAACCTTACAATTTACTTGGTGGCTTTGTCGTCAATAGTGATATCTTTGTGATATCATTTTAGCATCTAAATCCAAAACTATGATAACTGACAAAATTGTTAAACCCTCCTCAGGTTTTTTGATGTTCTTTCTTTCTATCCTCGCAGCAGGGGCCATCGCCTATGGTATTGCAGAAGTGCATCCCGCATTTTCCATGCTATTTGTGATCTGGTTCTTTTTGCTGGCCGGCTTCTTTATCGTAAACCCAAACGACGCAAAAGTGCTCGTGCTATTCGGAAAATATGCCGGTACGGTAACCGAGAACGGCTTCTACTGGGCTAATCCATTTTTCGGCAAGCACAAAGTTTCTCTGAAAGCCCGTACGTTGGATGGCGACAAGATCAAAGTGAACGACAAGCTCGGTAACCCGATCATTATCGGCGCGGTGATCGTATGGCAGGTAAATGATGCTGCCAAAGCGAAATTCGAAGTAGAGAACTATGAGATGTATGTAAAACTACAAAGCGATGCAGCTGTGCGTCACCTGGCCGGTGCATTCTCTTATGATCACTTTGGTGATGATGATGCTCAGGAAGTAACATTGCGCAGTGGCGGAGAGCACATTAATGAAATGTTGATGGGCGAACTGAAAGAACGCCTGCAACTTGCCGGAGTGCATATCATTGAAGCACGTATCACACATCTTGCGTATGCAGAAGAAATTGCCGGCGCGATGTTGCAACGTCAACAAGCAACTGCCGTGGTTGCTGCAAGAACCAAGATCGTTGAAGGCGCAGTAGGCATGGTACAACTTGCATTAGCCAAATTATCCAGCGAGCATATTGTTGAACTGGATGAAGAGAAAAAAGCCGCTATGGTAAGTAATTTATTGGTAGTTCTGTGTTCAGACAAAGCGGCAAATCCTGTCGTAAATACCGGCACATTACATCATTGATCCTGCAGGTATGGATTATAGAGAAACACAAAAAATTGATGTCACCTGGTTGCGCTGGTTATTTATCATAACCGGCGTGACCATTTTCGTCATCATGGGTGTTACTATGTATTACGACCCTGAAGAAGCGAATAATCCGGGTATGTATGTTGGCATCGGGATCACTTTTATTACGATGGCCGCAACCTATGCCCTGGTGTTCTACAGTGAATTGCAAACATCCATTACAACTTTAGGCTGGCACTATAAGTATGCGCCTTTTATCTATCGCGAAAAAACGATCAAGTGGAATGACATTGCCAGCTGGGAGATCGTTAAAGTGAGCGATGCGATCGGATTTGTCGGCTATGGCTACAAAAGGCAGGCTTTTAGAAAGATCACCGCTTTTTTAATGGGAGGAAAAATGGTAGTACGCTTCGTACTGACAAACGGACAAACATTCATTTTCAATACCGGCAAGCCAGATGAAGTGAAATCAGCATTGATCAAACGATTAGCATCAAAGGAGAAAGTAAAATGAGCAAAGAGGAAAAAAAATCTTCAAAAGAACGCCAGGCGTTCATTCTCCGAATTTCACCGGAAACACTTAAGGCCGTTGAAAAATGGGCTGAGGATGAATTCAGAAGTGTGAATGGCCAGATCGAATTTCTATTGGCAGAAGCCTTGAAAAAATCAGGACGCTGGAAAAAACCCAGAGAGTAAAAAGCCTGATAAATAATAAAGCCCGGCCAAATGAGCCGGGCTTTATTATTTGAAACAAATCCGATCAATGCTGAACGATAAAGTTCTTAGTGATAGAACCTGTTCCGTTAGTTACATGCAGGAAATACATACAATTTGTATAATCAGTTGTATTCAGTGCAAATGTATTAGCGCTGATCTGTGTGCGCAATTCGATCACATTGCCCAATATGTCAGTAACAAAATATTGCAATGCCTCTCCGGTATTCGACATCAGCGTGATCGAGATGGCATTTTGTGCCGGGTTCGGTGCGATCAGAATGTCGTTCACTGATGGCAGATCAATCACATTTATGCCGCAATCTGCGCAGCTTGCCCAACACACCACTCCAAGATCTGCATCACCGGTAACAGTAAGTGCACGATTGGTAAATCCGCCTGTGGTAATGGTACAAGGCAACCCTTCAACAAGCGTTTCTGATCCGGCCCAGGTGTCATACGCAAATTTATATTCATAAAATCCTGCCGGCAGAGAAATGGTAAGATCCCAGATATTGTCGCCATTATCATCAGACATCGGCGCACATCCACCGCACCATCCATTAAATGTACCATTCACCTCAGGTAAAATGAATGGCTCAACAACATCATTCATGTTTACATGGAATACAATGTCGTAGGTGGTGTCTATCACGCCATCACAAGCGTCGCAACTTGCCCAACACACTTCATCCAATACTACATCTCCGGTAACTTCCAATGCGCGATTGGTAAATCCGAAAGCAGTAATGGTACATGGATCACCTTCTGTAAGGGTTTCTGATCCGGCCCAGGCATCATAAGCGTATTTATATTCGTAAATACCTGCAGCAAGTGGAATGGTAAGTTCCCATACATTATCTCCGTCAGGATCAGCCATTGGCGCGCAACCGCCGCACCATCCATTAAAGGTACCATTTACTTCAGGTGTGGTAAATGGATCCAACACCTCGTTCATATCCACAATAAAGGTTACGTTGTATAAACTATCCATCCCGCAATCAACACAACTTCCCCAACATACAACACCCAGATCTGCATCACCGGTAACAGTGAGTGCACGATTGGTGAATCCACCATCAGTTATTATACACTCTGCACCCGGGGTCAAATTCTCTGAACCGGCCCAGGCATCGTATGCAAATTTAAACTGATGATCGCCTGCAGGAATAAATAAAGTTGCTGACCAAATGCCATCACCATCCAGATCCGACATCGGGTTACAACCACCGCACCATCCATTAAATGTTCCGTTTACTTCCGGTGTGGTGAATGGCTCGGCCACTTCGTTCATATTCACATGGAAAGTAATTGCATAGGTAGAATCTACACCTACACAATCGGTGCAGCTTCCCCAACAAACTACATCAAGTTCAGTATCACCTGAAATTTCCAATGCACGGTTGGTAAATCCAAACGCAGTGATCGTACATGGATCACCTTCAGTAAGTGTTTCTGAACCCGCCCATGCATCATATGCATATTTATATTCGTAAGTACCTGCTGCTAAAGGCAAGGTAGTTGTCCAGATACCATCACCATCTAAATCTTCCAACGGATTACATCCGCCGCACCATCCATTGAATGTTCCGTTTACTTCAGGCGTAGTAAATGCCGCACCTACTTCATTCATGTTCACCGCAAAGGTCACATTATATAAAGCCGGTTCTCCACCATCGCCAAAGACCACATCATCAAAATAATATGTTTTCTCTCCGGCTACTGCACCTGTTACACCAAAGTTGAAGAAAATGGATGCTTTATCATAAATATATCCGTAGTTGATCTCTGCAGTACCTGGCGCTTCATTGGCGAAATCAAAAACAAGTGTTTCCCAATCACCGGCTACTGTAGTGGTTGCTTCTGTTTCTACAGATTTTGTAGGATCGGTATGGTCTTCTGTTTTTAAACGCACCTGAATACCCGCATCCGGCGACCATACACGCACACTCATCGTGTTCGCATCGATCGTGAATGGAATCGCTGTGGCAAATCCCGATCCGATCGGATCAGTAATGGTAGTGCCTGCCCATAATTCGGCTGTGGCAGATTTGATCACCTTGGCCACTGTGTTACCGGGATCAGTAGGATCTGTTTCGATAGTAGATGCTTCCGCACCGCC
>JAYRVB010000571.1:0-2336 GCA_041918775.1 Chitinophagales bacterium | reverse complement strand
GTGTATTGCCCAAAGTATAATTGCGCTTGGCCATCCATTCAGGCACATACGCAGCCTTGTTGAACAAGTTCATATACTTTGTTTGCTTATAGTCGCGTTTGGCTACCTGTTCGCGACAAATAAACTGATAATATTCCTGACGTGCCTGTGGATTGTTTTGTTGATTTTCCGGATTCGATATATCATCTACAAATCCGGGTAAAAGAGATGCGTCATATTCGCCACCCTGTGCAAGTCCGATGTAATAATTTTTGATCGCCGGATGCGGATTCGGTCCATAAATAATGCTGCTGAACTCTTCGCTAGTTACGGCAAGACCGATCTCTTCAAATTGCTTATCGATCATGCGTTCGTTCACAAATTCTTTCCAGGCCTCATCACCCAATTGAAATTCCGTTTGTGGATCCAATTGATATTGACCTTGTTCAAATGCCAATACCTGATTGTTGAAGGTCAGGTATTCCAACAAGGACTTGCCTCTGCGGTCAGCAAATTCATCACGCGTCACCTCTTCGCCATAAATGGAGGCAAAATCCGGCACTTTGTTGCGGTTAAATATGCTGGTATTGGAGTTGGTGGCGTCCTGCACCAAAAAACCCACTAAACACAAAGCGATTAGGCCAACTGCCAACCACGAATACTGTCTGATCTTAGAAATAAGCATATGCTCTCTGAATAATATGATACAATATAGGGGATGCAAAGGTAGTGGATGGCGTGTGGAAAACAAAACGGAAGTTGATGGGCTGATGTGCTAATTTGCTGATGTGCTGATCCCGCTGAGGCGGGATGTCGCTGCGCTCCATGTGGGGGGGCTGACCCTGGCCCAGAGGATCACCTGAATCCACAAAGGGCGAGATGTGGCGACCTGGTGGACTCGAGGGTCGGCTCTGTATATCCCCACTTCCACATCTGCACACTTCCACACTTGCACCCTTCCACACTTCCACATTTGCACATCTGCACATCTGCACATTTGCACATCCTCACCCTCTCGAATATCGGTATCTTCGCACCATGCGGTTGATCCTTGATCTTGGAAACACCCTGCATAAGTATGCGGTGTATGAGGGCGCAGAGCTCGTGCGCGTAGGCGTTGAGGCCGGACTATCTGCCGAGATGGTGGCACAACTTATTGATACGTATGGCGTTACCGAATCGATCGTGTCGAGCGTAGACCATCATGACGCAGCCCTGGAAGAGGTTTTGGGGGAAAGGACCCGCTTGCTGCAGTTTACCCCATCCACCCCAATACCCATCATGAATCTGTATGGCACTCCGGCAACCCTGGGAAAGGATAGGTTGGCGGCTGCGGTAGGGGCGTTTATGGCCTTCAAAGGCATGCCTGTGCTGGCCATAGATGCCGGCACCTGTATCAAATACGACTTCACAGACGCCGCAGGAGGCTACCACGGCGGGGCCATTTCACCGGGTTTATACATGCGCCTGAGGGCCATGCACAATTTTACGGCGCGACTCCCGTTATTAGAGCCGGAAATATACGCTGTAGTGGCAGAAGTGCCGCTAACAGGCAATTCCACCACAGAATCCATGCGGTCGGGCGCACTTAACGGTGCCGTGTTTGAAGTGGAAGGGGCAATTGCCGCCTACACACAGGCACACCCCGGTTTAGCGGTCGTCATTACCGGCGGCGACGCAGGTTTCTTTGAATTGCATCTGAAAAGCAGGATATTTGCACGCCCAAATCTGGTACTGGAAGGCTTGAACGCTATTCTGAACTACAATCTGACTATTCATTGATGCTCCGTAGAACAATCCCGATCCTGCTCGTGCTTTTTACAGCAGTCACCCTTTCAGCACAAACCAATTCACCTTATTCGAGATATGGATTAGGCAATATTTTCCCGCTCACCTTTGGCGCTGCCAATGGCATGGGATACTTATCTGCCGCGTACCTCACCCCAACCAACCTGAATGTAGGTAACCCCGCTTCCTTTGCAGAGATCAGCTCCGCAACACTCGATATCGGTGTGGCCGGAAATGTGCTCACCCTCAATACCGATCTGGATAAATTCACCTCCGGCGATGCCAATCTCTCGAATATCGCTTTCGGATTTCCGATGTTGAAATATGCGCGTCGACATAAAATGGGACTGAGCTTCGGTTTATTGCCTTACAGCACTTTCTCGTACGATATCCTCGAAGAAAATGCCACCGACGATCCCGATCTCGGCATCAAACAATATAATTATGTGGGCGAAGGCGACCTATTACTGTTATTGGTTGTTTTTGTATTTCGATAAAAAAATTATAATAATTTAAGCCTCCGTTTACTAAAAAAAAAACGCGACCCGACAAAAACAGAAACTGATACC
>JAYRVB010000570.1:0-4328 GCA_041918775.1 Chitinophagales bacterium | reverse complement strand
GAACAATGATGGCATTTATGCTGCAAGATCGGGAAAATTAGGTGAGTGGTGAGTGCATTATTTCCTTTGCGCCTTTGCGTGCCCCCCCTTGCATTCCTCCGCTCCTCCGCGTCTCCGCGTGAAAAAAGTGAGTATAACGTAAAAAAGAAGAAAGGAGTAAGGAAAGTGAAAACCCCCTTTCCTCACCCCTTCGAATCTTCCCCCCTCCTCCTCTTTCATCTTCCATTCAGTCGCAAGTTTCCAGATTCGCGTATGCTTGTAATGTCCAGTTGGTAGAAATATAACTGTTATCCGTACCGCCACCAGGCGTATAAATATTACCCGGTGTGATCTCGTAATAGCCCCAGTTGGCCAATGGTGAACAGGAAGTATTTTCCTGCGCCGCAGTCCAGGTACCGATAGATACCGGTTCAGAGAACATGCTTGGGTCAACCACATATTTGGTTACTCCACCACCAACAGCTTTCACAGAAACAAGTGGTGCTACATGGTACCACCAGTATACACAACAATCACCGGCATCAACCGCTAAGCTTCCTGCGCCGGGACCTTCATAGCTGAATACTTTTTCACATGAAAGACTGAAATCAGTCAACATGATCTGACGCATTTTATGTGCTCTGGCATAGCAGCCGTCAACCACATATTGAAACGGAATACAATAATCAATAGTGGCCGTTCCTGTAGCACATCCCTGAGAAGCACATTCGTCAAAAACAATGTTAAGGGCTGCAAACGTTGGAACAGCTTTTTTGTAATTGGCCGGTTCCGGTTGCACATCGTATTTTGTGATAAACTGTTTCAGTTCATCCGTTGAGGCTTGTTCCACTTCGTCTAAAATAATATATGGCAACACGCCGTCTGAAGACATGATACGCAATGGTTGTTTTTGCGCGATCGCCTGATCAAGCATTTTTTGCATGTCGGCAAATCGGGGATGTCCCGGCGACAGATCATAAATACGCGGTGTTTCAAAGAAGCGCACCTGCAAGTTACCATTGTCGGTGGTCTTATAGTATGCAGGCGTCATCAATCGATATGGATCTTCCTGCGTAAACAAAGTTTCCGGCTGCAATACGGGCTCTTCGCGCGAACAGCTGGCAATTACGAATACACATGTGCTTATGAGGAGGAGTTTGTACATGGATTGCATAATGTTGTTTTAGTAAATCAAATATAGGTAAGTATTCCGTATATGCACAATTTCAACTGTTAAATTACACAAATCAGATACAGCATCAATGAACAAGTAGGATCATACGCTAAAACATGCGTACACTAATGCTTTAATGCCGACAAGATCGTCTGCAGTATCACATCTCCGCGTTCAGGATCCCACTCATCTGATAGAGGCAGATCGGGTATCACTCCTTGTCCACTATATGGCTTTGAAGCATCCACCACTATCCGATAATTGATGTGCGACATTTCGATTTTAGTATTCGGCATGATCAATGGCCGATGATAACCGAAACTACCCGTGAGCTGCGTGGCACTGCCACCGGTTTCTTCGCCCATTACGATTGCGCGACCATAATATTGCATACGAGCGGTAAAAATGGATGAATTGGAGAAAGTCCCTCCATTAGTAAGTATAATTACCTTTCCGGAATAATTGTGTTTAAAAGGTTTCTTGTCCATAAATCGCATGGTATTAGCCTTTTTGTATTTGCGTTCACCGGAATGCTGCATGCTTACTTTTTCCAATGCATCAATATAATCGAATTTTTCAGGCATTAACCAACGCATCACATGCACACCGTAGGCCATATATCCACCCTGATTATTTCGCAGATCTATTATAAGTGTCCCAACCGAATCGGCGATCAACGATTGCATATGCCGATCAATTTCGCGCTTAAATAAAATGCCATAATGTTTCAGCAATACCAGTTTATCCCAGGTGAATATGGTTAACACAGCAGCATCCAAAGAATCATGTCGCGTGAGTTGTATACCTGTTTCTCTGGCTTTTGTCATCGGGTAGTCGGGATACCTCATTATTCTGCGTGCCACTAACTGATCTTTTGTGATCGCAGGCACTACCGCTGTTGCGCATGGCGTTGTATCGAGGCTTTCTTCAATACAATAGGATTGCAGTGTAAATGAATCTGCATGACCAAACACATAACTGTAATACTCATAAAAGTATTTCTCTATGATCCATTCAGGATATTGCACATTGTATCCCTCACGTGGCAAAGCGGCTAACACTTGCTCATAAATAGTACCCACAGCAACGCCATTGATACTATGTATCGGCATTTCCCCATCTCCAAATGCATTGCTCGTATCGGCTAGATCCATGGTCACTATAAATGCCGGACCTTCTTTGCGTATGCGGTAAGGAAAATACCCTTTGATCCACTCGCTCCTGTTTATCCAATCTTGCGGAGGAAATATCAAACAATGTCCATCAGAAATTGTCGTGCCTATTGGCGATAAATACGCATAAAAAGTCATCGCATCCATCGGCTGCACATTACGCTCAAGTGCATCAAATACGCTGTCAACATAAGCCTTTGTATTATAGGCATACACATTCGTATTGTGCGCCTCATGAAAATTTCTGCAATACCGGATGTCTGCGCGCAATTCTTCAACACCAAATACTTTTGGTTCATAATATTGCTGCGCACGCATCACAGCAGTGCAGCATAACAACCCGATGAGGAGAAAAACATTTTTCATGGCAATCAGGATAAAAGTAAGGAAAAAGGAGGGAGGAGGGAGGAGAGGGCGTTATTCGTGAGTCGTGTCCTGAATGCTATCGGGAGGTGAGTGGTGAGTAGTGAGTGGTGAGTCCTCTTGCATTTCTTCGCGCCTTCGCTTCTTCGCGCCTTCGCGTGAAAAAGGGTCAATCCTGAGTCGTGAATCGTCAATCGTGAGTGCCGTTGGAAGGTATAGCAACGAAGTTGCAGGTAAGAACGATAATCCTTCGTATAAACAACTATATCATAACGTGCGCACGAACAAACATCCTTGCATTCGTCTCACTACTCACTACCCACTACTCACTACCCTCCCACAAGGCCCATCCCGAAGCCAACTGCCTAAATCATAGATTAAGCGGATCGCACGGATTAAGTGGCCTGTTGCGCATCACCTCATCCTCATTCTTAGTAACTTTGCGCCCTTTAGCAGGGGTTTTGCCTTGCTGAGTATTAAGCGTATGTCGACAAAAAAATATCCTGAATCCAAATCACTCAACCTGCCCCTGATCGAGCAGGAGGTGTTGCAATACTGGAAACGCGAACACACTTTTCAGCAAAGTGTAAGCGCGCGCCCCGAAAACAAACCCTTTGTATTTTATGAAGGCCCGCCGTCAGCAAACGGTACCCCCGGCATCCACCATGTATTGTCGCGCACGATCAAAGACCTGTTCTGTCGTTATAAAACCATGCAGGGCTACCGCGTTGAGCGCAAAAGCGGATGGGATACGCACGGACTTCCCGTGGAACTTGGGGTAGAAAAAATGCTCGGCATCACCAAAGAGGATATCGGCAAAAGCATCTCCGTTGAAGAGTACAATGCACATTGTCGCAACGAGGTCATGAAATATACTGCCCAGTGGGAAGAACTCACCGACATCATGGGCTACTGGGTGGATATGGAAAAACCCTATGTCACCTACGACAAAAACTACATCGAAACCCTCTGGAGCATCCTGAAACGCTTCTACGATAAGGATCTGCTGTATAAAGGATTTACCATTCAGCCGTATAGTCCCGCCGCCGGCACTGGACTGAGCTCGCACGAACTCAATCAACCCGGCACCTACAAATCGGTAAAAGACACTTCCGCCACCGCAATGTTCCGCCTCCTGCCTTCGGCGCAAAGCGCAGCATTGTTTCCTGAAAAAGAGGCGTTTTTGCTGGCTTGGACCACCACCCCATGGACCCTCCCAAGCAATACCGCCCTGGCCGTTGGCGCACATATTCAATATGTAGTGATCGATACGTTTAATCCGTATACACAACTTCCGGTTACCGTCATTTTAGCTAAAGACCGCGTAAATTCCTACTTTCAGGATGAACAAAAAGTACATGCATTAAATCCGGAAGAAAAAAGCGGCTGGAAACTCACCTCGGAGATCAAGGGTGCCGACCTCGTTGGCCTGCGCTATGAGCAGTTACTCCCCTATCACCAACCCACCAATGGCGATGCCTTCCGGGTGATCGCCGGTGATTTTGTGACCACTGAGGATGGAACCGGCGTGGTGCACATTGCCCCAAGCTTTGGTGCCGACGACTTCCGTGTGGCCAGACAACAGGGCATCGGCTCGCTCACGCTGGTAGACAAAGAAGGTAAGTTTGTAGATGGCATGG
>JAYRVB010000569.1:0-3173 GCA_041918775.1 Chitinophagales bacterium | reverse complement strand
CTATTTTTCCATACAGGTTTATGCGCGCGATAATTATCGAGCAGGACGAAAGCATCAAGTCCCGGGATTTCCTTGTAGGATCCGGATGGAATATCATAATAGTATTTCTTTCCTTCCTTTACCTGATAAAACGTAGTGCATCCGTTTTTGACCATGTCGGCCACCCATTGCGCCGGAGCTGTACCGTTTTTCTGCATGAATGCAGAAAATGCCTCGGCACCCAGTATATCCCAAATTTCGAACGGACCTAGATCCCATCCGAAACCGGCGCGCATGGCATCATCAATTTTATAGAGCTCGTCGGCAATTTCAGGGATGCGGAAGGAAACATATCTGAATACCAGCGCATTCAGTTTATTATAGAACTCAGAGGCACGATCGCCGGTTTTATGCAGTACTGCGATGCGTTCCTTTACATTATCTATCGGTTTTGCTGCATCGATCGCGGCAAATTTTGCTTTTTGTGATGGACCATATTCCATCGTTTTCAGGTCGAGCGTAAGTATCTCACTTTGGCCCTGGGCATTTTTCACTTTCCTGAAGAAACCCTGACCCGATTTATCGCCAAGCCATTTATTTTCAACGAGTGTTTTTACATAAGATGGAATAGTAAAAATATCGCGACTCTCATCATTCGGGCATGCCTGATAGGTGTTCTGCGCCACTTTCACAAAAGTATCGATACCAACCACATCGGCTGTGCGGAAGGTGGCAGATTTTGGCCTACCATAAATTGGACCCGTTAGCGCTTCTACCTCAGAGATAGAAAATTGCATTTCGTCCATTACTTTGAGCACTGCCATCATACCGAACACGCCTACCCTGTTGGCAATAAATGCAGGCGTGTCTTTACAGAGCACCGTATTTTTTCCCAGGTAACGATCACCGTAGTCCATCAGAAAATCTACGATGTGCGGATCAGTTTCCGGTCCGGGAATTATTTCCAGCAGGCGGAGGTAACGCGGTGGATTAAAAAAGTGTGTTCCGCAAAAATGTTTTTGGAAATCGGTCGACCTGTCTGCACACATTGCCGCAATAGGAATGCCTGAAGTGTTTGAGGTGATGAGCGTGCCGGGTTTGCGGAGGGCATCCACTTTTTCAAACAATTGTTTTTTGATCTCGAGATTTTCTACCACCACTTCCATTACCCAATCGCAGTCGGCAATTTTGTTGAGGTCATCTTCAAAATTTCCGGTGGTGATATTTTTAAGCACTTTCGCCGAATATACCGGTGAGGGATTTTGCTTAACTGCAGTCTGCAAACTATCGTTTACGATCTTGTTGCGGAAAGCAGGTTGTTTCAACTGGTCGTCTGTAGCCTGCATGGGAACGATATCGAGGAGGAGTACTTCCACGCCAATATTTGCGAAATGGCAGGCGATCCTGCTTCCCATTACTCCTGAACCCAGGATGGCAACCTTTTTAATTATGCGATTCATAAATTCGTTTCTTTCATTTGCGTTTGTGGTGATCGTTCGAATAACCTTCCGTATTGCATGGATGTAAATTGTTGTTCATCGATGCGTTTGTGTTCTTTCGGCTGCGATCAATGCTGTTTTTGAACCCATTTCAAATTTCTCGAGGATCATTTGGTGTGCTTTCTCCAGGTAAGACCGGTCGTTGTAGATACGCATGAGCATAGCAGCCCCTTCGATAGCGGCAACGGACTCCTGCGCAAAAATGCGTGCAGCTTCCGCGCTGTATTTTTCGCGGTAAATATGTTGCAGTGCATCTATCCATGCATCGAAGAAGGCGCGGATCGGCGCGCGAAATTCAAGTACCACATCATTTGTTTCCATGGCAATATTGGCCATGAGGCAGGCACCTTCGCCGTTCACGAATACATCGATACTTTTTTCACCGAGCAGACGCAATTTCTGATCGGAGGTCATGGTGGTATCATAGGCGTAGATGAACACCCGATCGCGATAGTAATCGCAGAGCACTTCAAGCACTTCGCGCATGAGCACTTCCTTGGAGGAGAAGTGATGGTAGATACTTCCTTTAAGCAAGCCACATGCCGCGCCGATGTCGGCCATGGTTGTTTTGTGGTAACCCTGGATGCGAAACAGCTTAAGCGCTTCTTTGATGATCTCCCCTTTGTCGACTTTCTTTACCGGCATAGCACAAAGATATAGATGAATCCGATTTTACCAAACGTTTGTTTGGTTAAATTATTGTTTCTTGAAACCGCATGTCACAAAAAATAAAAAAACCGGCAGTTTTAACTACCGGTTTACCTTAATTATACGTTGGATCTATTATTAATTCTTGATAAAGTGCACGATATCAGAGGCGTCCTCATCGGTCAGATACAATGTCACATCCGTAACATCTTCCACAAACCAATCATGGCTCAGGGCATCCATATCGCTGTTGCCGGATATGGCGATCTTTACCTGTTTATCGTAGTCGGCATGGTTTACTGAAGTGATCGTCCACACCCCACTGTATGACTCTACCCCATTGCTTGCCACAACGGCGCCATTGCTTTGGAATTCAAAATCGTAATTTTCGTATGCAGCTGTGTTTCCTGAACCATTGTCGTACATATTGACTTTGTAATTGCCGGGGATAATGCTTTCGGCTTCTGCGGGCGACATCGTATTCATATCGGTCTTGGAGCAAGAGGCAAGCACAACGATGAGCAGTGCGAAAGCTGCGGAGGTTAATCTGATTCTCTTCATAACGTTCAGGTTTAAGATTTACAAATAAAATGAATTAAATGACATAAGGGTTGCATGGGTAAAGGATACGAAATGTCACGGATCAAACGAATGAAATGCTTGATATACTAGCTTTTCAGCCCAATATCGGGTGATAATCCCGCCCTATGATCGTCACAGAACATTCATTGCTGTAACATTCCGTACCCGCTTTATGCACAAGTATTATTGTTTTACGAGGTGCAATTCCTCAGAAGGTGTATCGTCGAGGAGTTCCATTTCTGTATCGGTAAGCTTTGCGATGAGCCAGCTACCATCGATATCCTCCATGTCGCTATTACCGGTAATGGCAAATTCCATCTCTTTGTCGTAGCTCGGATCATCATCGCTGTTTTTGATGAACCATGACCCGGTGAATGTTTGCCCATTGCCTGTGATCACCAGGGTGCCATCTTCCTGGAGGTCGAAGGTATATGGATCGAGGTCGTTGCTCACGCCATCGCCATT
>JAYRVB010000568.1:0-2185 GCA_041918775.1 Chitinophagales bacterium | reverse complement strand
GATCTGTATGCCTTACCGCAACATCTGGATGCGCAGTTTGATATCGTATTTACCAGCTATGGCACTATTGGGTGGTTGCCGGATATGCATGCATGGGCGAAGATCGTAGCGCAATACCTGAAGCCGGGTGGAAAATTTGTGTTTGTGGAGTTTCATCCGGTGGTATGGATGTTTGATGATCAGTTTGAACGCATTGCTTATGCGTATGATAATAAAACGGCGATCGTGGAAACAGAGACAGGCACGTATGCCGATAAGTCAGCAAATATTGAGCAGGAATATGTTATGTGGAATCACTCAATCGCAGATGTGATCAACAACCTGATTCAATGTGGTTTGCAGATCACCTCTTTTGAAGAGTTTGATTATTCTCCCTACAACTGTTTTCTGAAGACGGTGGAAAAAGAACCGGGAAAGTTTGTCATTGCCCACTTGGAGTCTAAGATACCTATGGTGTATGCATTGAGCGCTATTCGGCCTCATTGAAGTTTAACACCCCGATCATAAACTAAATACACCACGGCAAGCATCCACCTGTGTATATGTTGCACTACACAGTATTCCAATGGTTACACATACTTCCGGCTTTTTACATGCATGGGAGGCACGCGAAGACGCTAAGACGCGAAGGTGCGAAGACAGGAAGGCATGTAATGGTTGGGCTTGTGGATTTTATGGTATTTTAGTACTTCCATGCCGCCTGAATTAAAAAATCTCAACGCAGACTTGTATGCCGGTGATCTCTTTGATCGCTGGGCGAAGGAGCAGGGTATTATTGCTGCCGAGCGCATACTTATCGAGCGCTATATCACGCATCGCGATAGATCGGTTTTAGAAGCCGGCACCGGTGGTGGTCGCATCGCTTTTTATTTGGAAAGATCCGGATGTACGGATGTACATGCCTTCGATATTGTACCTGACATGATCCATTATGCCAGGCAGACTGCTCAGAGCACCGGATCAAAAGTAAAGTTTGATGTGGCCGACGCAGCCGATCTGAATATATATCCTGATCAGTCGTTCGACCAGCTTGTTTATTTTCAGCAGGTGTTGTGTTTCATCGATCAGCCAGCGAAATTTCAACAGGCACTTCGCGAAGCATATCGACTGATGAAACCCGGAGCCATCTGTATTTTTTCTTTTTTGGATTATAGGGCGCGCAGCTATAATCCGCTACTCAGTATATTGATGCGGGTAGTAAGAACTTTGCGCGGTGAGCAGCATGGCGCACAACATCTGCCCTGGTTGTTGATCAATGGAAAGTTCAATCGAAAGTTTTTGCGTCGCGATCAACCTGTATTGTATTGGGTTAAACGCGAAGAGATCATGGCCATGTTACAGGAAATCGGTTTTCATATCATAGAAGCGACTAGCGCCAGTCAACTCGAAAACCCTTCAGCAAAGCAACAAAAAGGGATGTTATACATGGTTTGCAGAAAATAAAATGTCTCTTTCATTATGCTTTCCTACCGCATCGAATTTCTACACCCCGACAACGTCATTTCCATCATCGCCGAAAGTATGATGTCATCTGCCAGCTATTGGAAGCAGGCAGTAATTTACAAGCCCAATGCGGCATTGATGCAAATTATGTCGGCACATTTATTGTCCATCGATGAACCCAATGTGCGCTTATCAAAGGAGAATCAGCAACTGGTTAATGCCTATTCCGAGGGTTCTGATGATTTTCTGAAATTTAGGACAATGTCCAATATTGAACGCAAAGCGTTGGTCGATGATTTTCTGCATGCGTTGGGCGATCAACAGTTGGTGGTATTGTGGACAGCACAGCATCAGATCCTATTGGATGACTGGCGTCCCTGGGCAGTGGATGATCTCATGTATGCGGTGATCGATCAATGGCAGGCATACAGAAATGCGCGCTGTGCAGAAGAGATCAAGGCTACACTTATGGCGCATCATATTGATCTGCAACGGATATACTTTCATCCGGTATTGCAACCTTTGGAATCATGAGGGTATGATGCCTGAGCAGTAATTTTGTATCAACCTCTACTAACACATTTCCACGCATTCAACGATTATGACTTTCGTTACACCCATTGAAACACCCAGAACCATCATGCAGGAGATCACGATCGCACACGCGCCTGTGATGTATCAGTTGAATCTCGATCCGGAAGTATTAAAATATACAGGAGATGATCCCTTCCCATCGCTTGAG
>JAYRVB010000567.1:0-8843 GCA_041918775.1 Chitinophagales bacterium | reverse complement strand
CCTAATGCAATGAGTGCTGCTGCAGTTTCGCTGTCGGTATACACTTCCAAACGGCAACCCATATTGAATACTTTGTACATCTCCTTCCATTCAGTGCCCGATTCCTCCTGAATGATACGGAAAAGGGGAGGGGTGGGGAAAAAATCATCCTTTATAATATGTACATCCTCTACAAAGTGCAACACCTTGGTTTGCCCACCACCACTGCAATGAATCAATCCATGAATCTGTTGTCTGTGTTCGCGCAATATGGCTTTTATCAGAGGCAGATAGGTGCGTGTTGGTGAGAGTACCAATTTGCCTAGGCTAATATCCTCTGTTCCAATACGCACAGTGTCAGTGAGCAGCCTGTTGCCGGTATACACCACTGCTTCGGGGATCTCCGGACTAAAGCTTTCCGGGTATTTCGAAGCATAGGTTTTACTAAATACATCATGTCGGGCACTGGTTAGACCGTTGCTGCCCATGCCTCCGTTGTAGGCTGTTTCGTAGCTGGCGCGGCCATCACTGGCAAAGCCAACGATCACCTGTCCGGGTTTGATGTTATTCACGATCAGTTCATCACGACGGATGCGGCCAAAGGCGGTGATCCCCACGTCGATGGTGCGCACGATGTCGCCTACATCGGCGGTTTCGCCACCGGCGTGGTTGATGAGCACATCGTTTTGACGCATGTTGTCGAGAAAGTCATTTGTGCCTTCGATCACGGCTGCGATCACCTCGCCGGGGATGATGGATTTATTTCTACCTATGGTAGAGGATATGATGATATTGTCGGTGATGCCCACACAGGCCATGTCATCGAGGTTCATCACCAGGGCGTCCTGAGCCACACCGTGCCAAACGGAGAGGTCGCCGGTCTCCTTCCAATAGATATACGCCAGCGAGGTTTTGGTGCCTGCAGTATCGGCATGCATCACATTGCAATAGTCGGGATCGCCGGCAGCCAGGTCGGGCAGGATCTTACAGAAAGCTTGTGGGAAAAGACCTTTATCCATTTTGCTGATCGCCTTGTGCACCTCCTCCTTTTGGGAAGAAACGCCCCGCAATCCATACCTATCCTGTTGCATGGTGCAAAATTACATAATTGCCAATGAGCACTTTATGTTACCTTACCAATAAATTAACATTAAATTGAGTTTCCGGAGATATTGACCCGAGCGATTTACCTGTAATTTAGCGTGGGAAAGCAGGATAGTAAACAATAGTGTATGGCGACAAAGAAATCGAGGATAAAGAAGTTTAAGATAATTAACAGAGATATCAGTTGGTTGTCGTTCAATGAACGGGTGTTGCAGGAGGCAGAGGACAAGCGGGTGCCATTGAATGAACGCATCCGTTTTTTAGGGATATTTTCCAATAATCAGGATGAGTTGTTTCGCGTACGCGTGGCTGTTTTGCGTCGG
The DNA here is from genome assembly GCA_041918775.1 of Chitinophagales bacterium. Classification (GTDB taxonomy): domain Bacteria; phylum Bacteroidota; class Bacteroidia; order Chitinophagales; family BACL12; genus UBA7236. The sequence continues at coordinate 7,437 of JAYRVB010000567.1, read as the reverse complement.
ATGATGCGCCTGCAGAAATCTACATTGAAACAGGTAGATACAGATCCTTCCAAGATCCTCAATCAGATACAGAAGAAAGTACTGGTTTTAAAGAATCGTTTTGATAACACCTATTTGCAGATCCTCGATGAATTAAAAAAACACAAGACCTACATCCTGAATGAAAAAGAGGTGAGCTCGCAGCAGGGAGAGGTGATCAGACAATATTTTAATGAAACAGTTCGGCAGTGGTTGTTTCCGATCATGATCGACGAGAAAAAGAAAATGCCTTTATTGAATGATAAAAGTATTTACCTCGCCGTGCGCATGGTCAAAAAAGACAAACCCACTGCAACCAGATATTCTTTAATGGAGGTACCCGATGGAGAGCCTTCGCGATTTTTTATTTTGCCGGATGACGGTGATCGCAAATTTGTGATCCTCCTGGATGATATCATCAGGTACAACCTCGATTCTATTTACTACATATTTAATTACGATAAGATCGAGGCCTACACCATTAAGATCACCCGCGATGCCGAATTGGATCTGACCTCCGATCTATCGCAAAGTGTACTGGAGGTGATCCAGAAAAGTGTGAAGCACAGACGCAAGGGAGAAACCACGCGTTTCATTTATGATGCGCAGATGCCTGAAGAAATGCTGCAATTTTTTGCGCGTAAGCTAAAGCTGCAGCGACAGGATCCGATCATCCCGGGTGCGCGATACCACAATTTCAAGGACTTTATCAATTTCCCGGATCTGGGCAGGCAGATGATCTCCTATCCTAAATTGCATCCGCATCATCATCCATTGCTCAATCAGCACAGCAGTATTACCAGTGTGTTGCGCAAAAGGGATATCTTATTGCACTTCCCGTACCAGAGCTTTCATCATATCATCGACCTGTTGCGCGAAGCGGCCATCAACCCCAATGTGACATCGATAAAAATGACCCTGTATCGTGTAGCGCGAAATTCCAGTGTCGTGATGAGTCTGATCAATGCAGCCCGAAACGGAAAAGACGTTACCGTGATCATGGAATTGCAGGCGCGTTTTGACGAAGAAAATAATATCTATTGGTCAAATAGACTGCAGGAGGAAGGTGTGCAGGTGTTGTTTGGGGCCAACAATTTAAAGGTGCACTCAAAACTCTGTCATATCACCCACAACCATGAAGGGAAGATCGTGCATTATGCCATTATTGGTACCGGAAATTTCAATGAGAATACAGCGCGGGTGTATACCGATATGTTTTTACTCACCGCCAAACCTGAGATCACAAAAGAGGTGCTCAGGTTGTTCGAATTTATTCAGAACAAGTTTGAGATCGGCAAGTATAAGCATCTGATGGTAGCGCCTTTGAATTTACGTGCACGACTAAAACAGCTGATCAATCGCGAGATCAAATTTGCTCGTGAGAAAAAGCCTGCTGCAATATTCATTAAGGTAAATAATCTGGCCGACAAAGAGATCATTAAGAAATTATACGAAGCCAGTAACGCGGGCGTAAAGATTCGCCTCATCGTAAGAGGTGTTTGTTCGCTGGTGCCCGGTGTGGATGGACAAAGTGAAAATATTCAGGCCATAAGTGTTTTGGATCGATTCCTGGAACATCCGCGTGTGTTTTTATTTCACAACAATGGTAAAGAAGAGGTTTTCATGGGCAGTGCCGATATCATGGAGCGTAACCTCGATCATCGTATCGAGGTAGTCACGCAGATCATCGATAAGGATATCTGTAAAATGCTTAAAGAGATTTTGGAGTTGCAATGGCGCGACAACCAGAAAGCAAGAACGCTTGTGCAGGGGCATTTAAATGATTATGTAGCCATTGGTCCCGGAGAAACACCGGTGCGCAGTCAGATGGAGTTATATGACTTTTTTGAGAAGAATAAAATGGCGGAACGCTTACAGAAAAATAAAGAGAAATGAAATTTGCAGCAATTGATATAGGGAGTAACGCGGTGCGATTATTGATCGAGAACGTGTATGAAACCGCCAAAGGGCCGGTCTTTCACAAGGATAGTTTATTGCGCATTCCGGTTCGATTGGGAGAGGATGCATTTTTGGATGGTGCCATCTCTGAGGAAAAGATAGAAATGCTGGTAAAGGCTATGGCTGCCATGCGAAATATCATGGAGATACACAAAGTGACATCCGTTAAAATTGCTGCGACTTCTGCGATGCGGGATGCTGCTAATAGCAAGGAGATCGTGCATCGGGTATACAAGGAGACCGGGCTTATGATCGAAGTGATCTCCGGCGATAGTGAAGGCAAAACCATATTACAGGGCCCGATGGAGCAGATCGGATTAAATCCTATGCAGCATTATCTCTATATTGACGTTGGGGGTGGAAGTACAGAGCTCGCATTTATTTCAAAGGGTGAGCTGGCAGTGAATCACTCGTTTAATATCGGCACCTTGCGCTTGCTCAACGATCAGGTATCTGATAGTGATTGGAAGCAGATGCTCGAATGGATCAAGAAAAATAAGAATTACAATTTTGAATTAAGTGCGATAGGGGTGGGTGGCAATATCAACCATGTCATGAAACATTATGGTAAAGCCGGCAGGCCTTATTTGGGTATCAGTATCCTAAAGCGCGTAATGATCTATATTGATGGCTTATCGATGGGCGAGCGCGTGCGCACACTTGGGTTAAAACCCGATCGCGCTGATGTGATCGTGCCCGCACTCAAGATCTATATCAATGTGATGAAATGGTCGGGTATAGATAAGATCTATGTTCCAAAGCAGGGACTTAGTGACGGCCTGATCTCGCAAGCCTATGCTGACTGGAAACAAAAAACGTCAGTTTAACGATCAGGATCTTTTTTTCGCCTGTACAGGTTGATTCGCACGGATATTTTTTGCTGCGAGGGCTACAGTTTCGGTAACGCGCTTATTGCGGGTCTCTTCCTTTTTTGCCGCATTTATCCATTCCAGTATAGCGCGTTTGGCTGAGCGTGGAAAGGTTTCCCAATGTTTTTTTGCACTTGCATTTTTTGCAAATGCTTTTTTTAGGTCGGGAGGAACGATGAGTTCTTCCACCGCATTTAAGGCATCCCAGGTGCCGCTGGCCTTGGCCAGTTCCACCATGTCCATGCCGGCAGGCGTCATTTTCCCCTGTTCGAGCAACATCGCCACTTTACGTTTATTTACTGCACTCCAGTTGCTTTTCGGTTTTCTAGGTGAAAAATACTGATAATAAGAATCGGCATCGCGTGCATTCGCCACACTATCTATCCATCCGTAACAAAGCGCTTCATTCACGGCTTCCCCATAGGTGATTGACGCTACCCCTGACGCTTTTTTGAAGTAGATCAGCCAAACCGCTAGTTGTTTCTTGTGATTTTTCTCCAACCATTTTCGCCATTCAGCAGATGACGCTGCCGAAACGGCTAATATGTGCTTATATGTTTCTTTGATGGCCATGTGGTGAAGATATTGAAGTGCCGCATTATTTGAAAGTAATCCGACTGCTTTTCACGAAATTGGGTCGCACAATGACAAATATTCGGGGTGGTGTTCATTTACACTTAACACAGATATGTGCGCATGTTAGGATGATAAGAACAAAATGTTATCTATGCATATTTCAGTGTAAGTAAATGATTTCGCTAGTGTAAACTTCATTTATTTTTCATAGAAAAGTAGCAATTATATTGATTTTGGCCATAATGACCATGTTTCTTTAACATTTTTCTGATCAAAAGGAAACTATTTGGTCAAGCAAGTATAATGATCCGGCAATCAGCACTTAATACCCTCCATCTACTTTTGCGCGCATCTTTTCATCACAAACCAAAAATGCAATCAACTATGCGCAAATTATTACTCAGTTGCTTAATGGCTATGGGCTTCATGGCTGTAAAAGCACAGGTGGTCAACGTGTCGGGTGAGATCACGACGAACACGACCTGGACAAACGACAATATTTATTTACTCAATGGATTCGTTTACGTTGAGGATGGAGCCACGCTTACTATTGAGCCAGGTACCATCATCAAAGGTGACAAAGCTTCAAAAGGTACTTTGATCATTACAAAGAATGGTACCATTCAGGCCGCAGGTACCGCATGCGAACCTATCGTGTTCACATCCAACGAACCTGCCGGTGCCCGTACTTATGGCGACTGGGGTGGTGTGATCATTTTGGGTGAAGCTCCGATCAATTTACCTGGTGGTGTAGGCATCATCGAAGGTGGTGTAGATACACCTGAAGGTGACGGACAGTACGGCGGTGCAAACCCTGCTGATAACAGCGGTACTTTCACTTATGTACGTATTGAATTCCCCGGCATTCCTTTCCTTCCGGGAAACGAGATCAACGGATTGACCATGGGTGGTGTTGGTTCAGGAACAACCATCAACCACGTACAGGTTTCTTATTCCGGAGATGATTCTTTTGAATGGTTTGGCGGTCGTGTAAACTCTAAATACATGGTAGCCTACCGTGGATGGGACGATGATTTTGATACTGATTACGGATATCGTGGTAAAGGTCAGTTCTTTTATGCTCTGCGCGATCCAAACATTGCCGACGTATCAGGTTCTAACGGTCAGGAGCAGGACAACGATGCTACCGGTACCACAAATACACCAACATCACGTGCATTATTCAGCAACGTAACCATTGCTGGTCCAAAAGTAAACACAGGTGATGTAGTGAACGTGAACTATAAGCGTGGTGTGCATGACAGAAGAAACACGATGGCTTCTACCTACAATTCCATCATCATGGGTTACCCTGAAGTTGGTATGCGTATTGAAGGCGTAAATACATCACAAAATGCAATGAACGATTCATTGCAGTGGAGAAATAACATTTTATCAGGACATCCTGACGATTACAACTGTACTACCTGCGATGCCTTATTTAATATTGATACCTGGGCAGCCGGTTACAGCAACAATACTTATGCCACCAACAGCTCTGTAGGTCTTGTTGATCCTTTCAACTTATCAAACCCTGATCCACGCCCAACTGTAGGAAGTCCTGCAGCTACTTTAGGCACATACTTCAGCGGATTATTGTCTGATCCATTCTTTACAAACGTTTCATACCGTGGTGCGTTCTCCACTTCTGATGATTGGACTAACGAACCTTGGTTGAACTGGGATCCACAAAATACTAATTATAATACACCAGGTATCAACAATAACCCGGTTGTGTCTGCAGTAGTAACCAATATGAGCTGTTCTGCCGATGGTGCAATCGATGTATCCGTTTCAGGTGGTGTAGGTGGTTATACTTATAGCTGGTCAGATGGCCCAACTGTGGCTGATCGCACCGGATTGAATGCAGGTACTTATACATTGACTGTAACCAGCGGTTCTTGCTCAGTAGTAAATACCTATACAGTTTCAAACATCACGATCGCAAAACCAACAGCACTTACATCTTCACAGATCACACATTGTTCAGTGAAAGTTTCATGGGCTGCAGTACCTGCTGCAGGTTCTTATGAAGTGCGTTACCGTGTATCAGGTGGTGCTTATTCTTCACCAATCAATATCGGCAACGTGTTAGAATATACCTTTACTGGTCTTGCTGCATCTACAACCTATGATTTCCAGGTGCGCTCAAAATGCCCTACAGGTGCTGAAAAATCAGCTTATGCTAAGAAAACTACAGCTACAGTAGCTTGTGGTGCTCCAACAAGCCAGTCTGCAGGTTCAATCACTGCGAACTCCGGTACTATTTCTTGGTCATCACCATGTTCTGCTGTGAGTTATTCACTTCAGTATCGCAAATTCCCATTGAAGCCTTGGACTACAGTATCAGGAATTGCAACAACCAGTTATACCTTAACTGGATTGTTGGCAAGCACTACCTATGAATACCGCGTAGCAGCTCAGTGCACCGTAGGTGGACCATTATCCGCCTATACTACCTTCAGCAGCTTTACCACATTACCATTCCGTATGGAAGGTGAGGTAGCCGGTCTGGAGTCAGCTGTTATTTCTTCAGTAATGGTTAATCCAAACCCTGCAAGTACAGACGCGATCATCACCATTGAAGCTGATGGCGTTGTTGACATGCAGATCACCAACATGCTTGGTCAGGTTGTGTTTACACAAAACGGCATTAGCGTTGCAGGTGCTGAAACCGTAGAACTTTCTTTAGAAGACTTCCAAACCGGTGTATATCTGGTAAATGTATACAACGGAACCACGCATATGACCGAACAATTAGTGGTAAGTAAATAATGTGTTAATTGCAGTTTAATTCCATGTGTTCCCGGCTCGTCCGGGAACACTTTTTTGTTTACATAGGATTCAGATTAACCTAATGTTATCTCAATAATTAAGTAAGGTTGCAGGCCGACCTTTGCAAAAAAAAGAAGGCATGCAACGAAAAATCTTCTTCCTTTTAGTATCTATTATATTCGTTCACTTTGCTTCTAAGGCGCAGACCGGTTCGATATCGGGTGTGGTGATCGATGGTGCTAATGCGGAAACCCTCGTAGGGGCAACTATTTTAATCGAACAGTTATCAGGTGTAGGCGCGAGTAGCGATATAGATGGTCACTACAAAATTGATGACCTCCAGCCCGGTACATACACTGTTGTGGTGCGTTATGTGTCGTTTGAAACAAAAACAATAGCAGGTGTAGAAGTAAACGCGAATGCCATCACTCAGTTGGATGTGACCATGGAAACGGAGCTGCAAAGCATTTTTGGCGATTCCACTGTATTAGTGATCAAAGGTCAGCGCAGGCAGGAAAACCTGAATACCATGCTCACCTTTCAAAAAACAAACATTGCTCCGGCAGAAGTAATGTCACGTGATATCATCGTGCGCACACCGGATCGAAATACCGGAGAAGTATTGCGCAGGATGAGCGGTACCACCATTACCGACGGGCGATTTGTGGTGATCAGAGGATTAAGTGACAGATATAATCTTGCCCTGGTCAATGGAAATATCCTGCCAAGTACTGAGCCCGACCGTAAATCTTTTGCATTCGACCTGTTTCCTTCGGCTATGTTGGATAATTTGATCGTGATCAAAGCGGCACAACCGAATTTACCCGGCGACTTTGCTGGGGGTATCATCATGTTGAATACCCGCGATATACCTGAAGAGAATTTTCTCAATATCAGTCTGGGTGCAGGATATAATTCCTTATCTACGTTCAAGGAAAATTATGCCTACCAGGGCGGAAAAACCGACTGGCTGGGTATGGATGACGGAACCCGTCAACTACCGGAAAGTGTGCCTGCTACACAGGATGCCTTTGATAAACTGACCATAGCAGAAAGAGCCGAGCTCGGAAAATCATTTGCCCCATGGGGAGTTACCCCGTATGAAAGCACCCCCCTTGATCAAAATTATCAGCTTTCCGGTGGTATCGTGAAAAAGATCGGTAAGATCAGCGAGTTTGGTTTGATCGGTGCGCTTACGTACAGCAATAGCCATGTGAATACAACCATCAATCGATTGGAT
>JAYRVB010000566.1:0-3517 GCA_041918775.1 Chitinophagales bacterium | reverse complement strand
TTTTCATAAGTATGGATATTAATCTTTTGTAGTAAGTCCCAAGGTAATACCGAAACGCACGAGAGGCCCCCACCTTTCGGGTTTTCTATTTTGCAGAAGCGTATTGGAAAAGTCGAAAGCATCCCGATCAAAATTACTATTTCCCACATCAAATCGGCTATAGCTGGCGCCTATGCCAAAGAAATAATCAAACATGAAATGATTCTCCTCGAGGTGCATGCCGAAATTCAAATAGCCGTTGTAAGATAGTTCTTTAGGATAGAACATCGCATCTGTAATATATACACCATTTGCATCAAATACTGCGGAACCAAGCGGGACAAATGATTTATCAGCGATCTCGAACAAAGGTCCTACAAACATATCATCATCCGATCCATCGCGTTCTCCGAATTTCAGGGCCACATGTGCGCGATATCCATCCCATAAGATACGCTCTTCCGGCGAGTCAATTTCGTTGAAGGCGAGGTCTTCCATGGTAACAATATTGCGATTGATGTACTTGTAGCTAAACTCCATACTGAAATTATACAAACCAAATCCAACTACTCCGCCGTAATCGCGATACGTATTGTCGAGGGTTAAAAGTGGCAAAGGATAAATACCGGCAAACAGACTAAAATCGCGGTTGTATTTCCGGGTGCGTTTTCTTTCCTGCTTTTCAGCTTCAGCCTGTTGGCGTGCAGCTACCTCAGCACAATCTGCTGCTTTCGCTTCCGTTGCCTGAGCCTTATCTGTATCCCCAAATTGTCGCCAGTGTGAGGCCAATTCAGAAAATCCAGCACAATCGCCATCTCCGATGAGCGGCTCTTCTGTTGCACATGCCTTTAATCCCAATGTGCGATTATTCGCACCGGCGGCAAATGCATATATCTCTGTAAACACGGTATAATCTGAGAGGCCTGCATCCAAAGCATGCATATAACATTCAGCAGCAGCTGCCTGGTCTTCGCATTTGATAAGCGCCTGTGCTGCGCGTACCCATAATGCGGGATCATTAAACGTTGCCTTTTTATCACTGATCAGGACCAGATACTGATATCCGCTACGATTTGAAGGATAGTTATACTCTCCGACCGTTAATTTTTCGGTCCTGCTCAGGGCGGCATAATATTCTAAAAAACGCACACCGGCTTCCAATGCGCCATCCGGATATATTCCGGATTCTTTTGAGGCATCAATGTATTTGCTAAAAGCAACATATTTATCCCATGCCAATTCGGCTGCACCATCGGTATAATTTACCATTCCCGCCATCAATGCCCAGTCAAATACTGAGGCATACTCCTTTTTGTATAAATACAATTCGGTGAGTGTGGCATAATAATTCAATTGTGTTGGCGCAAAGTTTTCATAGGAAATAGCGTAGTTTTTGCCTTCAAAAAGATATTTCTTCGGAAAGGTACTTTCCGATTGCGTGATAAAATATGTCGACAAGGGTGTGAGTAGGGTATATGACTCTGAAAAATTTCCGTTCACACCATATACATATCCTTTTTTAAACTGAGTGAGGTAATAAAAATATTCAGCCACCTCTTTTTGCATGCCGGTGGCACCGCGCATGATACTTTGAAGTTCGCCGGCTACTGAATTACCCATATCGATCACCTCGTTGAACCGGCTGGCAGCAGAGATTTTCGGATCATAGCTATCTGCAAGATCCCTGAAACGATTGTAGTGATGTACTGCAGTATCTAAACGGATATCAAGTGAAGTATACCTGACCTGTGCGTTCAGGGTCTGAGAAATACAAAAAAGAAACAACGCGATCACATGGGGCACAAACTTATTCAATTCCACAACTGTTTTTTTACAAAGATAGCGGAATGACCGCTTATTTGAACTTTCTGACCAGTACCTTATGTTTACAGCACTATGATACATATTGAGATCTGGTCAGACGTAGTATGTCCTTTCTGTTACATCGGCAAGCGTCGACTGGAAAAGGCTTTATCGAATTTTCCGCATCGGGATTCGGTTCAGATCGAATGGAAAAGCTTTCTGCTCGATCCGGAAACGGTAACATCGCCCGAAACCTCCATTACACAGCATCTGGCCGATAAAAAAGGCTGGACCCTCGATTATGCGCGGGAAATGAATGCGTATGTAACCGAGATGGCTGCCGGTGAGGGGCTTGCGTATCATTTCGACAAAGTTTGTGTGGCCAATTCGATCAATGCCCACCGGCTGTTACAATATGCAAAACGCCTCCAGAAGGGAGACGCCATGAAAGAGGCGCTGCTCAGTGCTTACTTTATAGAAGGAAAGAATATTGATGATGTGGACACCCTTGTTCAACTCGCTGCACCACTGGGCATCGATGCTGCAGAAACCGCTCAGCTCCTGCAGGATGAATCTACATTTCGCACACAGGTGTTTGCAGATGTGCGTGAGGCAAATCAATTAGGGTTGCGCGGTGTTCCTTTTTTTGTATTTAACCGCACCTATGGGATCAGTGGAGCGCAAGCTGTTGAGCATTTTACCGCTGTATTGGAAAAGGCTTATACTGAATCGCTCAGTAAGGAAACTGAGGCGGTGAGTGGCGATTCCTGCAGTACTGAGGACAAATGCTGATAATCATTACCTTTTAGCGTAACATTTATCACCCCAAAAGGAGGTGACCCGCGTTAGCTTTACCATATAAAATCGAATATATGAACAGCTATCTCGTGATCTATCAAACTGATAAAAATGTGGCCTCTATCAGACAAGGACTTGACACCATGCGCATGACCGAACATGTGAGTGATCATAGTTCCATTGTTTTAAGTTTCCGCGATGCAGAAGATATTTTTGATGCACTGGAAGCCTATAATCCGGAAAAAATTCCATTGGTGGTGATCAAACTGGATGCCGTGATCCATACCGCGAATATCAGATCAGATTTCTTTGAACCGAATTCAGCGGATAAATTATAATAAGCATCACTGCTTAACAAAGACGCCGGAGAATATGCCCTGCCTGGATGTTATACGCAATATGTAAAGGCCTGCCTGCAGCGTGTGTACGGAAAAAGACAAATGTCTGCTTTCTTCCGTGCTGCATGTAAACATGTATTCGCCTGTTGCACTATATATGGCAACATCATAAACTTCTATATCATCTGCAAGAGCCACCTGCACAATATCATGTGCCGGGTTAGGTGATAGGTGCATATGTTGAGCAAGTGCAAATGACTTCACTGCTATCAGTGGAGAAATATTTTTTTGCATCTGTGCGTCATAACGTATTACCTGATAATACGTGATTGGGGAAAATGGTCGTGTATCTGTAAAAGCAAACGAAGCATTTGATTGTTTGTATATATCGGCTGCACCGCCGGAAAGTAAAGTTGTACCCACACCATCTGCCGACCGAAGGATCTCTACTTGTGTAAACGTTTCACCCGGATCCTGCCACTCGATCACATTCCCTTTCGGTGTGGCATACGCGATCACTGAATTATCTTCCAGATCAAGAATAAGTGCACAATTATCAGGATCAGAAAGATCTGCATAATTCAAGGTGCAATTTTGCA
>JAYRVB010000565.1:0-2079 GCA_041918775.1 Chitinophagales bacterium | reverse complement strand
TAATGTACTGCTTGGCGATATGAGTGTTGTAGGTCCTCGTCCACATATGTTGAAACATACTGAGGAATATTCGAAGATCGTGAATAACTTTATGGTGCGCCATTTCGTAAAACCCGGCATTACGGGTGCAGCGCAGGCCAATGGATATCGCGGTGACACCACCGATCCGGTACTCATGGAGAAGCGCGTGCAATACGATCTATGGTATCTCGAGAACTGGAGTTTCTGGCTCGATATCAAGATCGTTTTCCTTACGGTATGGAGCATGCTTAAAGGAAATGAAAATGCGTTTTAGACTTACTCTGCTGCTGACCGCCTGCACACTCTTCGCACAGGCGCAACAAAATAATTTACCCCTCAACCGCAACATCTACAACTGGTATGAACCTGCCTTACATGCACAAGGTACCATGTTTCATACAGCCATCCGCCCCTATCGGATGGAAGAGGTGCAGGCCGTTGTGTCTTATGATTCCGTTTTCGATCTACAAAGAGTATCCAATGATAAATTCTTTGGCAAGGTGTGGAACTGGATCGGCTACGATACCATCGTAGGTGTGAGCACCGAAGACTTTCACCTGCGTATTGACCCGGTGATCAATTTCTCAGGTGGTATCGACTTATCCAACAATGGCAATGCGAGCTGGATAAATACGCGTGGGATCTCTGCCATGGGCGACATCGGTGCTGAGCGAAAGGTATCTTTTGCCGCTACCTTTCGCGAAAACCAGGCAGATTTTCCGAGTTACCTCACACCTGTAGTGCGTTATTATAATGTGGTGCCCGGACAGGGAAAAGTGCGCGCATTCAAAGGCGATAAATTTGACTTTGCTAATGCTAATGGATATGTTTCATATTCCCCATCTAAAATTTTTAATTTTCAATTAGGTCACGATAGAAATTTTATCGGCGATGGATATCGCAGTATGCTCATGAGTGATAATGCCGTATTCTATCCCTTCTTTAAAATCTCAACCACTGTTTGGCGAATTAAATATGTAAATATTTATACCGAGTTCACCAATGCATCAGGTTTACCGCCTGATACGGTTATTGAAGTAACAGGATTACCGCGTAAATTCGGATCGTTTCATTATCTGAGTTATGATGTATGCGACTGGTTGCAGGTAGGTTTATTTGAAGGTATTATATGGCCGGCCAACGATTCAACAAGGTATCGCGGGTTTGATGTGAACTACCTCAATCCGATCATCTTTTTCCGACCCATCGAATTTGGATTGGGCTCACCCGACAACGCCATGATGGGGGCAAGTATTAAAGTAAAACCGGTTAATAATGCCATACTATATGGCCAGTTTTTACTCGATGACCTTGATGTAGCCGCCGCAAGGGGGGGAGATGGCTATTACCGGAATAAATTTGGCATTCAGGCAGGATTTAAAGTATTCGATCCGTTTAAGATCAAGCATCTCGTGATACAGGGAGAAATGAATCAAGCTGCGCCCTATACCTATGCACATAAGGAACCCGAACAAAATTACGTGCATTACAATCAGCCAATGGCACATCCACTCGGCGCCAATTTCAGGGAATTCATCGGCATCATCAATTACCGTTTCTTCGAACGTTTCTATCTGGAAGCAAAACTCCAGAAAGCCGTGATTGGATACGACAATGGTCCGGATGAGCACTTTGGCTCGAATCTCTACATATCCGACTTCGACATCCCCGGTTTTCCCGATAGCTATGGGAACTTTATCGGTCAGGGGCTCAAAACCAATATCAACAGCACCGATCTCAGAGCCGGTTTCCTCATCAATCCGAGTATCAATCTGAATATCGAGGGCCAGATCTTTATGCGCACATTCTCCAACGAGAACGAAACTATAAAAAACACCCTCTTCATGGTCGCCCTCAAAACCGACCTGTTCAATCACTACTACGACCTCTGATTGCGGCTATTTCCGTACCTTTGCATCCCCAAAAGTCAAACACAACAGTTCTTTGACCGGTCCCGTAGTTCAATGGATAGAATAGAAGTTTCCTAAACTTTTGATACAGGTTCGATTCCTGTCGGGACTACAAGCTTATTAAGTAATAGAAGTTTCCTAAACTTTT
>JAYRVB010000564.1:0-3420 GCA_041918775.1 Chitinophagales bacterium | reverse complement strand
GTAAACTTTTATCTACCACCGTTGCCATTGCATCGATATCCAGGTTTCCACCAAGAAAGTTATTGACCTTTTGCAATTCTTCTTTTGGGTTATTGATGAGGTTTCTATGCGATACGAACAGGATCTCCATATTCTCCTGTTTTGGGGCCCAATCACGAACCCTGTCAAGATTTTGCTTAAAGGCATTCACCAATCGAAGGTTCATGGCCTCTTCCTTTGCTTTACCATCACGTACGAGCATATGGTGCTGACTCTTCAGTACTTCATCGAGGTCGCGATCCATAAAAATAATGCGGTATCTGTAGTTAGCAGGAAGTTCGAATAGCAGGTGACTGATCACTTTTACGGCCATTCCTTTTGCGTCTTTTACCCAGGTTTTATTTCTGGCCAGTGATTTTACCAATTCGTGTTCGTAGTAACCTTTTGGGTTGTTCTCGTCCGGTGTTCTGATGCCGTCAGTGAATATTTCCATGCCCCCTTTATCGAGCATTTGCATCATCATACTGGTGCCTGTTCGAGGCAAGCCGGAAACGACAACAATGTCGCCTTTGATATAATTTTTAATTGCACTTTTATGGTCGGCTGCTTTTTCCGGTTTTTTCAAATGGTCGTTATAAATGTTGCCGAGTAACTGTCGTGCTTTATTGATACCAGGAGCCATTTTTAAACACACTTCCAAGGCCTCAGCAGCGCGCTCATAATCGCCTAATTGATACAGCGCTTCACCTAAATGGTAATGGGCAAATGGGAAGAAATAGGTCAGACCAACGCAATTCAGGAAGCTATCGATTGCAGATTCATATTTTCCGCGACGCAGATAAGTTAATCCTAAACCATGATGTGCAGAGGCATTTGAGGGATCGTGTTCAAGTTCTTTCAGGAAAGCGGTTTCTGCTTTTTGCCAGCGTTTTAATGCAATATAACAGCGACCAAGTTGCATATGCACGCGAGCTGCATTTGGCATTTCCTGTTCGATGGATTCAAACAATTCCATCGCAAGTTTTGGTTTGTTTTCTATGAGCAACAGGTTGCCTTCCATGATGCGCATGCTGGTAGATTCGCGACCTTGATTTACATCCTTGATCTTTGACAGGATATCGCGTGTTTCCTGCACTTTATTCATAGATTGGTACGCATGCGCAAGACGCATGGCATATCGGTTCACTCCGGGATTTTCTTCCATGAGTTTCGACAATATGTCAACAGCTTCCTGATATTTCCGGCCGTTCATATATGACCTGGCGAGGTAATAACTATTTTCGTTTACAGTTGCTTTAATCGCTTTTTCAACGTTCTCGCTCGGTCTTTCGATATAGCCTAATTCGATCAGCTGTTCCATTGCTTCAGCCGCTGCATATGGGTCTTCCTGTTTATCGGCAGGGTGTTGCCCGGTGTTGCCCGGAATATCTTCCCAACTATCGATCTTGTCAGGAATAATTGGCTCCTCCAATGCATTGACCAATACGTTACCATCCATATCTGCACCCACAGGCAATCCAAAAAGCGTGAGTATGGTTGGTGTAACATCCAATACGGAAGCTCCATAAACGCGCTCATCTTTTTTGATTCCCGGACCATTCAATACAAAAATGCCATAAGGGCTATGCTCGAGGGCAGGTGCGGCCGGTTCTTTTGGCAGATCGATCGGACGAAGGTGATCAGGATGGAAACCATGGTCGGAGATCAACATAACCGTTACATCCGGGCCTGCTAATTGCAACAGTCGTTCAAGCATCATATCATGATACTTATATCCGCTGATCACCACATCTTTATAGAGATTATACAGATCATCCGGAATCATTGGCATTTGTGGTGGATGGAATTTCATGAAACCATGACAGAAGTGGTCGATGGCATCATAATATACACCAAGAAAATCCCATTCTTCATGCTCAAGAATATAAGTAGCCGCATTGTGAATGGTTGAACAGTCGGCAATGATCTTTGTGAGCATGCTCAGACGCTTGTCTTTTTCCTGGTCGATTTTATTTGCATCAGGAATAAAGGGCAGGATATGCGCAGCAGTAAGTTCAGCAGGATGTATGCGCATCTTGCGGTAAATGTCAGCCTTCTCAACCGGATGCACGGTGCCTTCAAGCATCGGCCATGGTTCATTGATCGGTTTGGTTGCTCTTTGATAGAGGTTGCTGATCATGGTGCCATTGATAGGTTCAGCAGGATGCGAAGGCCACCAACCGATCACGTGGCTCTTCATATTGTGCTGATTAAATATGTTCCATATCGCTTTTACTTTGCGACTGGTGATATATACCGGACGTACACCTTTGCCTGATGGATCAGGTTCTGTAAATCCAATGATCCCGTGTTTGTATGGACGTTTTCCAGTAGATATGGATGTCCAAAGGGTTGGTGACAGTGGCGGGTCTAATGTAGCGATATTGCCCATTACACCTCCGTTCACTAATTTTTCTAAAGTTGGCATATGCCCGGCATCCATCAAAGGACCGATCACTTTCCAGTCAGCAGCATCCCATCCGATGAGGAGCACTTTCTTTGCAATACGTTTACCCATTGTATAGTTATAACAGCTAAATAATAAGCGCTATTTCGCGCGTTAATCGTGTAGAATCAAGCCTGATCAGATGGAGTTGGGTTATTGCCATTTTCCTGCTTGGCATTTTCCCGCATTTTCTGATATTGATAGCGTGCCTGACGCCAGGCTAAGAGGCCTTTGTAGCCAAGCGCAAGTAGACCTAAAGAACCCTCTACGGGTATGCGAAACGGGCTTCCGTCTGAGGTAGTGATCTTCAGTTTGTTCACAGGTTTTTTTTCCATTCCATCTGCATTAAGGAATGCAAATTTAACAGATTACTTGCGCCAAGCCTAATAATATTTGCGGATAATCGAAGAAGCGGGGCGAAATCAGCGAATCAGGGTAATATTTCCTGCCACACGCTGTTCCATGCCATCCTCTAATTTTACAACGATGACATAGGCATAAACGCCTTGATTAACTTCCTCTCCTTTAAAGGTGCCATCCCAACCCACATTCGGGTCATTCGCCTGAAAATCAGCCATAGAAAATACGAGTTCCCCCCAGCGGTCGAATACCAGCATTGAAGAAACAGTGGCCACATCAGAGCCAAAGGCATTCAGGAAATCGTTAATGTAGTCGCCATTTGGTGTAAAGGTATTTGGCACAAACACCACCGGGTCAAATATAGGAACCACATTGATGGTAATATCATCTGTTGCAACACATCCATAAGCATCCCAGGCGGTGATTGTATATGTTTGTGTAAATAGAGAATCAAAAACCGGATTCACGCAATCGTCGCAGCTTAATCCTGCCGGTGGATCCCAAAGCACAGTCGTTGTTCCGCCAATCGGATTTAACACAGTTGTGCTGTATTCAGGGATATAAATATCGATACCAAGGTCTACCGAATTTTGAAT
>JAYRVB010000563.1:0-6927 GCA_041918775.1 Chitinophagales bacterium | reverse complement strand
TACCATTGCCATCGGCGTTTTTGCCAGCAGGTTTGTCAAGGGTTCCGGCGATTTTGTGCAAGCCGGTCGACGCCTCCCTCCCCTCTTTAATGCAGCCGCTTTGTTTGCCTTGTGGTTTGGCTCTGAGACCGTTTTTGGTGCTTCGAGTGCGTTTATGGAGGGCGGACTGATGAACGTGATCGAAGATCCTTTTGGCGCTTCGCTCTGTTTATTTCTTTTCGGTTTCTTTTTTGTGCGCAAGCTCTATCGCATGAACCTGCTCACGATCGGCGATCTGTTTCGTATCCGTTATGGGCAAAATGTGGAATTGATCAGCAGCTTTTTCATGCTGCTCACCTTCTTTGGATATATCGCCGCGCAATTTGTGGCTCTGGGTATCATCCTGCAGGTGGTTTTATCGCAAACCGGTATTGCCATCTCCATGCCCACTGCCATTATCCTCTGCAGCATCATTGTTACTGCCTACACCATGATCGGTGGAATGTGGGCCGTATCGATCACGGATTTTGTACAAAGTATCCTCATCGTGGTCGGATTGGTGATCGTGGTGGTATTTGTGGCGAATGAAGCCGGCGGCGTTGGAAATGTGATCGCGAATGCGCCTGAAAATACTTTCCGTTTCCTGCCAAATGCAGAACCCATCGATATCACCAACTGGATAGGCGCCTGGATGGTGATCGGTTTGGGCTATATCCCCTCACAGGATGTTTTCCAACGCGCCAACAGTGCCCGCAGTGAAAAAGCAGCGGTGCATTCTACGTATTTAGGTGCTGTGCTCTATCTCGTCATCGCGATGTTACCGCTTTTCATCGCCCTGGCCGCCAAAGTACTCTACCCTACCGAAGATTTTTCCGATACACAATCCGTGTTGCCGCATATCGTGCTCAACCATACACCATTGTGGATACAGATCATGTTTTTTGGCGCTTTGTTATCTGCAGTGTTGAGTACCTGTAGTGGCTCTATTCTTGCACCTGCCAGTATCCTCGCCGAAAATTTCATCAAACCCATCTACAAGCAGAACGGCAAACGCAGCATGGACGATAAACAGTTTATGCGCGCTTTGCGCTGGAGTGTGGTGGCCATCGCGGCTGTTTCATTTTTAATGACATTGCCACGGCAGAATATTTACGACCTCGTTGGTGAAAGTGCCACTTTCGGGATGGTGAGTTTATTGGCGCCGATGACCGCAGGTTTATACTGGAAAAAAGCAAATACTCAGGGTGCCATGATGGCCATGTTCGGTGGTATGGTCACCTATATCTTCTTCGAATATTTCGTGCAGTTACCTGTTGAAGCATTTATTCCGGCTACCATCATCAGTTTTGTGTGTATGTATGCCGGCCGATTCCTCGACGAAAAGCGTCCGGCTTACGCAGCCTCCATGGTGAATCGATTCATGAAGTTTTTCAGGGATAGCCATTAATCAGACTACATAACCCTTGCTCAAAATTATTTGAGGCATACGCTATTGGCAACTTATGTTATTTGTATAAGTTGCTTCTTCATTGAGGTTATAGAATTCAGGGACACAAAGTGCACGGAGAAGACACAGAGGGCACGAAGAAAATTCAAGTACAACCTTCAATGCATTTCACTGGCCTCCGTGTCTTCTTAGTGCATTCTTAGGTCCTTTGTGGCCCTGTATTTTTTAGGCTGTTTCGTCTAAATACAAAGGAACACGGAGCCTGCGGCCGCTGATTAAGCAGATTATCGCTGATTAATACATGTAATTCATTTACGAATTATCGAATTGACACATTTCTCCGTGGCCTCTGTGTCTTCTCCGTGCCCTCTGTGACCCTGCATTAATACACACATGCAATCGAATATTGAGATGCCTCTATCTGGCACAAAAAAAAAGCAATATCCTTCAGTAGGATACTGCTTTATATAAGATTGAAAACGTGTTATTACAACGCGTCTATCGACAATGCGAGGAAAGTAAACGCAAACGGCAATCCGATCCAGAAAAACTGGCTCATGAACATCACCATCCACACCGTGATCGCGCTGAAGAGGATGCCCAGTAACAAATACTTAGGAACAACCTTAATGCGGTATTTTTCTTTTTGGGTATTTTCCATAGTCGTTAATTTGACTGCACAAAGGTAAGGTATTCGTCCCTATTTCAAAACCCCCCTGTGGAAAAAATCGCCCCTGCCCCCTTCTATTCGCCTGTATTGGTAAAAACCACCTCCCCATTGCGCACATCCATCAAAATGCCAGATGTGGCGCCCACTTCGCCGGCCAGGATCTTTTTGGATAAGGCATTCACCAACTCCTTCTGGATCACGCGCTTCAGCGGTCTGGCCCCAAACTGCGGATCAAAACCCTCCTCGGCCAGCCAGTCGGCCAGTGCGTCGGTATACGAAAGGTGTATCTCCCGCTCGGCCAGCATGGCAATGAGTGCCTCCAGCTGAATGGTTACGATACCCCTGATCTCATTCCGCAACAATGGCTTGAACATGATGATCTCGTCGATACGGTTCAAAAATTCGGGACGTATCGTCTTCCGCAACATCTCCATCACCTCAATACGCGTGGTTTCCGTTACCGCCAGCAAACTTTCTTCCGTAACCCCCTCAAATCGATCCTGAATGATGTGCGAACCAATATTGCTGGTCATGATGATGATGGTATGTTTAAAATCCACCGTGCGACCTTTATTGTCGGTAAGTCTTCCATCATCCAGCACCTGCAATAAAATATTGAACACATCCGGATGCGCCTTTTCGATCTCATCGAGCAGCACCACACTATATGGTTTTCTGCGCACGGCTTCGGTCAGTTGTCCGCCTTCATCATAACCCACATATCCCGGAGGCGCACCGATCAAACGGCTCACGCTATGTCGCTCCTGATATTCACTCATATCTATGCGAGTCATCGCATGCTCATCGTTGAATAGAAATTCGCTGATGGCTTTTGCCAGTTCTGTTTTTCCTACACCGGTAGTGCCGAGAAAAATAAAGGAACCGATAGGCTTTTTTGGATCATGCAAACCTGCGCGACTTCTTCTTATCGCATCAGAAACGGCTACGATCGCCTCTTCCTGACCTACGACGCGTTTGTGTAATTCGGATTCAAGACGAAGGAGTTTGATTCTATCACTTTCCAACATCTTGGTAACAGGAATGCCTGTCCACCTGGCAACAATACCGGCAATATCTTCCGCATAAACCTCTTCCTTCATGAGCCGCTTACCGGCATCCATCGAGCGTAATTCCAATTCAAGTGTAGCAAGCGCGGCTTCTGCTTCTTTGATCTTTCCGTAACGCAACTCCGCCACTTTACCATAATGTCCTTCGCGCTCTGCCTGCTCTGCCTGCAATTTAAATTGCTCGATATCTGCTTTGCGTTGCTGTATCCTGTCTACAACATCTTTTTCCTGCTGCCACTTTGCCTTAACCGCATTGCGTTGCTCGGTATATTCTGCAATATCTCTGCTGAGTTCTTCCAGTTTTTTATCGTCATTCTCGCGCTTGATCGCTTCGCGTTCGATCTCCAATTGTCGAATGCGACGATCCAGTTCATCCAACTCTTCAGGAACGCTGTCCATTTCGAGACGCATCTTTGCAGCAGCTTCATCAATGAGGTCTATCGCCTTATCAGGTAATTTGCGATCGGCAATATACCGTGCACTCAACTCCACCGAAGCAATGATGGCCTCATCCTTGATACGTACCTTATGATGATTTTCATATCGCTCCTTCAATCCGCGCAAAATGGAAATGGCATCTTCCATAGAAGGCTCATCTACAAGTACTTTCTGGAAACGACGTTCGAGGGCTTTATCTTTCTCAAAATATTTCTGATACTCATTCAGGGTGGTTGCGCCAATCGCACGCAATTCACCACGCGCCAGTGCAGGTTTTAATATGTTGGCGGCATCCATCGCACCTTCACCGCCACCACCAGCACCTACCAGGGTATGTATCTCATCAATAAATAATATGATCTGACCTTCGCTTTGTATCACTTCCTTCACAACGCCTTTGAGTCGCTCCTCAAATTCACCTTTGTATTTCGCACCCGCAATGAGTGCACCCATATCGAGTGAAAAGATGGTTTTGGTTTTCAGATTCTCCGGCACATCACCATTCACGATACGATGTGCAATGCCCTCTGCGATGGCTGTTTTACCAACGCCGGGATCTCCGACCAATATAGGGTTGTTTTTTGTGCGTCGCGACAAAATATGCAGCACGCGACGAATTTCTTCATCACGACCGATCACCGGATCAAGTTTACCGCTGCGTGCGCGGTCATTGAGGTTGATGGCGTATTTATTTAAAGCATTGATCTGATTTTCACCACTTTGTGTTTGCACGGTTGCGCCTTTGCGCAATTCCCTGATCGCTGCTTTCAGGTCTTTTTCGGTTACACCCTGCGATTGCAATAATTTTGCTACCGTATCATTACATGATAATATACCGAGCATTAAATGTTCTACAGAAACAAATTCATCCTGAAACTCCTTCAGAAAATTTGCACTTTTCGCCAGCGTGAGGTTTGCCTCGCGCGACAGATACTCACCACCTTTTGAAGGCACCTTGGGCATGGCAGCTAATTGCTCGTCTAATTTCTGATGCACGTATTGCGGATTTACCTGCAATTTTTTCAACAGATAACCCGCTACCTCATCATCCTTGAGCATTGCCTTCAGTATGTGCGCATTGGTAATGTGCTGATGGTCCATTTGCATCGCCATTTGCTGTGCATCCTGAACAAGCTCTTGTGCCTTGATGGTAAAATTTTGTAATTGCATATCCTATGATCGTTGGGATTGACCAACAACGCAATTACAAGCAAAAAATATACAAATCCCTAAATCAGGAAATAGTCGGACAGGCTGGCGATACAGCGTTGATAAAGTGGACAAAATGACAGCGCTAACGCCACAGGTATGCCATATTAACATAAGGCAGATCAAAAAGTATGCCGATTGGGTAAGCTTAATGTCATTTGGTGAACGCTTATCAGATGTAGATCGTATACACCGTATCTTTGCGGCGATGATGCAGGAGTTAGCTTTATTACATAAATATGATGTGCCGGTGCCGAGGTATACGAGTTATCCTACCGTACCCGCCTGGCAGGCCGCATCGCTTACCAACGAAAGCTGGATGGCGGAGGTAGTGCGCACCTTCAGCGCAGAGCAGGGGGAGCTTTGTATTTATATTCATTTACCCTTTTGCGAAGAGTTATGTACTTACTGCGCATGTAATAAACGCATCACCAAAAATCACGCAGTTGAAGAACCGTATCTGGAAACGGTATTGCGTGAATGGGCCATGTATAGAAATCAACTGCCTGCAAAACCTGTCATTCGTGAGATACATCTGGGTGGTGGCACGCCAACATTTTTTTCACCGGAACACCTCACCCGATTAATCACAGAGATCACCAAAGATGCGATCGTACCTGAGGATCATGCATTCAGTGTAGAGGTACATCCAAATTACACGCAACAGGCGCATCTGGAAGCACTGCGCAATGCCGGATTCAATCGCATCAGTATGGGTGTGCAGGATTTTGATCCTGCGGTGCAATTTATCATCAATCGCATTCAAACCTTTGAGCAGACAAAATTTGTGGTGGATGCTGCAAGGGCTTTAGGATACAGCAGTGTGAATTTCGACCTCATTTACGGACTACCGCAACAAACTGTCGACAGCATCGCCCTTACCATGCAATATGTGCAACAATTAATGCCGGATCGCATTGCGTTTTATAGTTATGCGCATGTGCCCTGGAAAAGCAAAGGCCAGCGCAGATATACTGATGAAGATGTACCCAAAGCAGCGGAAAAACTGGCGATGTATGCAGCAGGTAGTGCACATTTACAACAACTGGGTTACGTACATATCGGCATGGACCACTTTGCGCTGCCAGGCGATGGATTATTAGTAGCGCATGAGGAAGGAAAACTCCATCGCAATTTCATGGGCTACACCACCACCAACCACAAACTGGTGATAGGGCTTGGTGCTTCAGCCATCGGTGATACCTGGACAGCCTTCGCACAAAATGAAAAAGAAGTAGAGCGCTATCAGCAAATGATCGGTGCAGGGCAACTGCCGATCATTAACGGTCACCTCCTGAGTCCGGAAGACCTGGTCCTCCGCAACCATATCCTCGACCTGATGTGTCGCGATACCACGCGTTTGATACCCGGCACCTTGTCTGCAGAACATATCGCTTCCATACAGGATCGACTGGCGCCATTCATCGCCGATGGATTAGCCACCTATGCAGATGATACCATTACGGTGACTCCGGCAGGCAAGCTTTTTATTCGCAATATATCTTCTGCCCTCGACGCACATTTGCATAGCCGCAGCACAGAAAACAGAACCTTCAGCAAGGCCATTTGATTTGGCGGGGAAAAGGTATCTTTGAACAGACCTTAACCCTGGACTCTATGCGTTTTATTCGATCTGCAAAATGGGTATTTCCTGTTGTATGTATCTCATACCTGATGAGCTGTGCTGTGGATGACGAAGTGAGTGACCTCATCGATCCACAATGGCGCGGTGAGATCATCTCAACTACTTTGTTACATACCTGGAGCATTGAACAAACCGATTCTGCACTCGCTTCCTTCGATCCGGATCTGTTGACCTATCCGAATAATTATGCTTTGCATATATATCGCGTGGTGTATAAGACCATTGACGCTTTCGGAGAGGAAACGCAGGCAAGCGGTGCCGTGGTGGTGCCAATAGACGCGCCTGCTGCTCCGCTTTGTGTGTATACACATGGCACGGTAGTGGAACGCTATGAAGTGCCGAGTTATGAAAGTGATGAGCTTGTACTTGGTATTTTATACGGTGCAGATGGTTATGTTGCAGTACTGCCGGACTATCTGGGCATGGGCGATTCACCGGGTCGACACCCTTATTGTCACTCAGCTACTGAAGC
>JAYRVB010000562.1:0-3509 GCA_041918775.1 Chitinophagales bacterium | reverse complement strand
CTGACCACCGCCCATCCTATACCGAGGATGCTAAGTGTGCATAGCAGATAGAACCACCAGGTTTGCCAAAACGCAGGCAACACGGTAAACTGCAGCATTTTTACGGGACCGCTCCAATCGCCTTGTGGGTTGGTCACTTTAATATATAATGTGTAAGTACCCGGCGACAGGTCAAGGAAGTTGATGGCGTTGTTATTTCCAAGCTCTATCCAGTTATCGGTTTGCCCTACCAGCTTGTACATATATTTTGCCGTGCCGGGATGTGTTAATTGCAAACTGGAAAATACTATGGAAATCACATCTTCATTGTGACGCAACGCCAAAGCATCCAATTTAAGTTCTTCGAACAGGTGTTTATCATCAACCGATAATTCTTTGATATATAATTTCGGAAACGTAGTATCGAACACATAAGTATCCGGTGTAAAGGAGATAAGGTAATTGCCCACGCCGTACATCCAGGTGCCTGAGGAAGTTTGCAGCATGCGGGTGGGTGACTTCAATGCCCAGGCAGGATTGATCATAGATACATGCCTGAAAGTTTTTTTCGACAGGTCGAATACTTCAAAACCATCTCTGGTAGGGATCCAGATATTTCCCTTTTTATCCGGATATATCCCATACATCTGCCTGAACCGATTGGAATTTCCGTAATAGCGGGTGAATTGCTTACCATCAAACGCATTCAATCCATTGGATGTTGTCAACCAGAGCATACCATCAGGTGCCTGCCAGATAGCAGATACATTATTGTGTGATATGGAATGCGGATCCTGCGCATGATACTTGAATATGGTAAATGTATTCTTCACCGGCATGGATTTATTCCATTTATTCAACCCCTCAGAAGTGGCCACCCAGATATTGCCGGAACGATCCCGAAATATGTCGCGTACAAAATTATTAGAAAGTGTTCCCGGCAGCTTGGTATATTGAATGATGTCATAATACACATGCTCCGCATCATCATAAATACCTACACCGGAACCGATAGAACAAAATATGTGTAAGGGATGGCCTTCCAGAGTATCGAGCAGCACCTTGTAGTACTGGAAGTTTTCCAGACGGTGCACCTTTTCGATCCAGCAGGTATCCTTTACGGGGTTGCAATACATGCCCGGTGTAAGGATGTCTATACTTAGATCCGATGTATCTAAGTGATATATATTCGATTCAGTGGTCAGGTAGGTTTTGTCGGCATCCACACGAAACACGGAAGTCGGGTTGAGCGAATGCCCTTGAAAAGAAAAGGTATGCAGCGCTATCGAGGCAGTTGATGGCGTATACACATACATACCCTGATCTGTATTGATCCCAAATTTGTCGGCATGAAACTCATACGTGGAAAAATGTGTGATCTCCTTTCCAAAATCAGTGGAAATCAATTGCGGATTAAATTGCCAATGCCCTGCATGATATTTGCTTAATCCATTTGATGTACCTACCCAAAGTATGCCGCGACTGTCCTTAAGCAAACAAAATATCTTATTTCCGGCGATACTATAAGGATCCACTCTGTCGTAGGTGAAGGCTTTTGCAGCATGCGTAGATTTATCTACGATATACAATCCACTGCCCTTGGAAGCAGCAAGCATATATTGGGCATCCCAGGAAATGATCGACATCACTTCAGAGGGCACATCAACTATTTTGCTTACGGGTAAGATACTCCCGTCGGGTATTGTAGATGGATGTGGATGTACATACAATCCCGGCACCCACCCACCTACCCAGATGCGGTCATTGTCGATAGCGAAACACTGTACGCTGCCTGCCGATCTATTTGATTTTAATTTTCTGCGTTTGGGATCCTCAATGTCATACACTTCTACATTTCCACCGATGAGTCGGGACAGATAGATCTGCGAACCTACGCGCTGAAACCTTTGCACCCAGCTGTTTCCATCCGGTGTCGGAAAGGCCGTTCGCGGGTCAGTGATCGCGCTAAGGGTATCCGATATATTGTGATAGGTGATCTGATAGGTTTTTCGATCAATGAATCCCGATGAGATGCCTTCGGTGCTGAAAATAATATAGGTATCATTCAATTCGGCCAGGGTGATAATGCGATTGGAGTAAATACTTTTCGGGTCATCAGGAACATGCGTAAACCGGGTAAATCGTTGGGAGAGTTTTGCCTGCCGATCATAACGGGTAATACCTCCATCGCGGGTGCCGATCCAAATCACTCCGGTATTATCCTCTATGATACCGGAAATAATATTGCCTGACAGGGAATTGGTATTTCCTTCCTCGTGAAAAAATACATCAAAGGTATTCCCATCATAACGATTTAATCCATTTGAGGTGCCGATCCATAAAAATCCCTGACTATCCTCCATCAGGCAGGTGACAGAATTGTCGCTTAATCCATCTGTTGTGTAGATGTTTTCAAAATGCAAGTCAGGAAACTTTTGCGCCTTTGCCGGAATAGCAAGAGCAGATAGCAAAAGGCATATTAAACATATCCTGTGCATGGCGAAATACATGTCAGGCTAAGATACAAATTAGGCAGAAAACCCAATTTCACGACCAGGGATATACATGGTATATGCAGTATTCCAAATGAAACACGCCCAATTATGTGCAACAGTTATGTATATTTGTATAGATAAATACTGATTACCTATGAAAACACTCTGCCTGGGCATTGCCTGCCTGTTGTGCCTGCACCTGAATGCACAAACGATTTATGCTGTAGACCAATCTGATGGGTTCAAGTTTGGCATCATACACCCCGAAGATGGAAGCTTTACTACCCTACACGCATTTACGGAAAATATCTATCGGATCAACTCAGGAAGTGCCAGCGACCCGAATGCCGGTTATTACTTTGTTGAGGTGAAGGACGAAAACGAGGACCACTTTTTGTATACGATAGACATCACAACCGGCGATGTGTTGTATGATCCCGCAATATCCGAGCCTTTGTTTGAACTCAACTACAGTTGTCATTTCGACCTGCTCTTTGGCTTTGAATATACTGACACCGCAACGAATATGGTCAGCATCAATCACATGACCGGTGAAACCACCCTGCTCGCCTCCTATCCGGAGATCGATTTCCTGTACATGATGACCGGATCCTATAATGAAAAGTATAGCGAATTTTTGTGCTGGGTCAAATTGGTGGATGATGATAATTACTATAAAACCATGTTCGACATTCCGAGTGGGGAAATATTGCTTCAGGTGGAAGAATCCTGGCAGTTTGATAATATGTATAATTGCAATGATGGCTTGTATTATAGCTTTGACTGGGTAGATGGTGTACCGTGGTTAACAACACTCGATCCATATTCCGGCATCAGCACGCCGATCATCGAAGGAGCGGAAACCAACGGCATCCTGCTCACCTCCTCTGTCCTGCTCCCGGATGAAAATAAGTTTGTGGCCATTTCCGACAATCTCGACTACGATTATGAATACTGGGTATTTGATATTACGGCAGGCACCTTTGAAGTAACAGAACTAGTGGCAGGTTTCATGTGGCCGCAGGAATTCCTGGT
>JAYRVB010000561.1:0-9173 GCA_041918775.1 Chitinophagales bacterium | reverse complement strand
GGCGTCAGTTACATATACGATATAGGAAATACTGCTGAACGGACTACTCGTAGGACCATTGATAAATGGCACATCCAAATATGTAGCAGGAGTCCATAAATAAGATTCACCCTCGGTACACCATAATTTAATCTGTCCACCATAACATACCACTGTATCGGGCCCTGCAGTAATGATCGGCGCAGGTATCACCTCAACATGAACCGTGTCCACATCCGTACAGCCATCGGCATTTTCCACTGACACAAAATAAGTTGTAGATGCAAAAGGTGTACATATTGGATCGGCCACAAAAGCATCATCCAAATACAGATCAGGCGACCATGTATAATTGATACCACCACTTGCCGACAAAGGTGTGCTTACTCCTGCACATACAGTAACATCCGGCGATACCTCTGCAAAATCTGATGATGATATATATACAAATACTGTGTCGGTATCTGTACATCCATCAGCGGTAAATGCAGTAACGATGTACATGATATCACTCAACGGAGTACAAATCGGAGCAGCCGCAAAAGGATCATCTAAATAGGTTGTAGGTGCCCACGAATAACTTACCCCTCCTGTTGCAAATAATTCGGTTGATGTACCTGCACAAACATCCACATCCGGCCCCGCTTCCAAAAAAGCTGCCGGAATAACAGACACGAATACCGTATCTACATCCACACAACCAGCGGCGCTAGTTGCAGAAACGAAATAGGTGATATCATCTGTTGGCGTGCATATCGGTGTAGCAATATCAGTGGCATCCAGATAGGTTGCGGGGCTCCAGCTATATGATGTGCCGCCATCTGCAATAAGTAGCGCAGAGCCTCCACCGCACACTTCCACCAAAGCATCTGTGCTCAAAAAATTGGAGCTGTTTACATCAATACTTATCATGTCGGTGCCCACACATCCATTGGCATCTGTAACCGTAACGGTATAAGTAATGTCGGTTAGCGGTGTTGCTGTTGGATTCGGAATAAAGGGATCATCAAGAAATAATACCGGACTCCATACATAGGACACGCCGCCGCTTGCTGATAAAGAAGTGGATTCTCCACTGCATAATGTCACATCAGCACCTGCATCTGCAGAAACAGGTGGCGCAATGGCAACCGTTATTACATCTGTGTCGGTACATCCATTTGCATTTGTTACCGTAACCGTATACACGGTGGTCACATCAGGTGTACAATTCGGTGTGGGGATGAACGGATCATCAAGGAAGATTGCAGGACTCCATACATAAGAAACACCTCCCGTAGCATTTAACATAGTTGTACTTCCTGCACACACCGCAACATCACTGCCGGCATTCGCAAAATCGGCAAGGTAAGGAACCACACTTTCTGCTGCGATCATTCCGGAAACGGAAATTCCATTTGCTCCGGCAGTTGCACCATTGCTTTCACCGAAGCAGTCGCTGCCTATTGTTGTATTGGTTCCGAATGTTCCGCCGGTCAGTGTAACACTTACACCAGGCCATAAAACTGCACTGCTGTATTTTAATACACCACCTGATCCACCACCGCCTGGTCCTGTACATTGCGGTGCGCCAACATCTCCCCCCTTTCCTCCCACTGCCTGAATATTCAGGTCGGAAACATCAGATGCGATCAGCACTGTCATTCCACCGGCACCTCCGCCCCCGGCGCCATCTCCCCAGGCTAATTCAGTAACTGAAATGCCGCTGTTGAAGATGTTATGCCCATTTCCAATGATCTGATCAGCAACAATAAATACGATGCCCCCGCCATCACCCCCACTGGTGCCATTTGTATTATTTCCATGCCCGGCACCACCACCGCCACCAGGAAAAAGTTTGTCCGCTGCCATGGTCACATCTAGCCCTGCAGCAGAAATACCTTTACTGCCGGGACAAGAAAAAAACGATTCGTCATTTTCACCACCATTACCTCCAGCTGAACCAAGCGCACCACCACCTGCACCGGCATTGTGATCGTTACCACCTCCGCCGCCATTGAGGGCTTTTCCGCGACAGGCAAGATAAGGGCCTGCCAATTTTACTATACCCTCCCCTTTTGCGCCTCCTTTACCACCAAGCGTGTCTGCATAATATAAACTGGTTCCGGTTCCTGTTGGGCAACTACTTGGATAATTGCCTGCATGTCCACCCCGAAATCCTTTTCCACTGACATCAATATCTGCCGAGAAGGTTAAAACATCTGCCTCTAATACAAGGATACCACCCGTGCTGCCATTCCAGTCTGCGGCAGTCAGCGTACTCGATATATTTGCTGAGCTATACACAGGCACACGCACGAGTTGCAAGGATACGCCGTTCGTGTAATCGCGCAAAATCCCATTTTCAAATGAGACCACAGTACCCGAAATATTGCTAATGGTAGCCAGTTCATAATTACCGGCATTTGCGTAATTGATCAAATTACCAAAGCTTGGAGAATTGGTGAGATTGACCTCCGCACCCTGCATTTGTATGAGCAGCACTCTATCGCCAACACTATATCCAACTGCACTTTGGGTAAACACCTGATTTGTACATGCATTGATCGAATCCACTACAGTATAGGTATTGATCACGCCACCGATATTTACCTGGGTAAATACGCATGTGTGCAGTATACAAAATGCTATGAAAAAAAGATACTTTCGCATAGTGAGTCGGTGTTTCAGTAAATCTATACAAATATATACCCCAGATGTTACGTAATTGGCATATCCGTAAAGTTTTCATAACATGTTTAACGATTAGTCTGAGCCTATGCATGGGTTACACACAGGCTTTTCCGGCCGACAGTATATACAAGGTCATCAGACAGCACCATGTCTCAGCCAATACTGCCAATTGGGATTCACTGAAAGTAGTATACGACCTGCACTTGCGCAATGCGACATCACAAAATGACACCATTGATGCCGTTGTTGAAGTTTTTGCCGCCCTGGATGATGTACACAGCACCATGACCGTAGCAGGTAAAACCTATGGATTCTACCATCCGGTGAGCGACTCTGTTTATCAGATACTTGCACCCATGATGCAGGCACAACAGCAACAAAACAATCGCGTGCGCGATACTATCCTTGCCGGAAATATTGCCTATATCTCCATACCCGGACTGATCGTATGGGGTGAGGATATAGAAAATTATGCCCAACAGATACAAACAAAACTTTGCGCCCTTTTAGCGGCAGAACCCGCCGGACTTATTGTCGACCTGCGATTGAATGGAGGCGGTAATATGTATCCGATGTTAGCCGGGTTATGGCCGATATTAGGCAATGAAACCGTACTCTATACGGCCCTGCCCAATGGCAACATGCAATTTGAATGGAAACTGAAGGATGGTAACTTATATGCGCAGGATGGCATGGATCCATCACTGAATAGTCAGATCACCCATGTGAAACCTTGTATCAAAAAAGCAAACACCAAGATCAAAGTAATGGTATTGGTCGGGCCTTTGACAGCAAGCAGCGGGCAGGCGACTGCAGTTGCATTTGTAGGCAGGCCAAATACCCTGATCATCGGTCAGCCGACGGCCGAGGGGTATATTACTGCCAATCAATATTACACTATCAGTCCTCAGGTATCACTCAACATGTCGAGTGCCTATATCGCAGATCGGGAAAAGGTTATTTATCCCCGTATATTCAATCCACAGCTTTGGGTGATCGGAGGCGACGATTTCGCGCATATCGAAAAAGATATCAAGGTGCAGATGGCCATGATCAGAATATTGAACTATTGAGCCCCTGCATTTGCAATCACACCACGAATTAGCGTAATTTCACACAAAATTTTAGGCATGTATACCATTCAGGATCGTTTGCAAAAAGAAATCCAGGATATAAAAGAATCCGGTTTATATAAAAATGAACGTATAATCACCTCTCCTCAGGGCGCCGACATTCGTTTGGCAGATGGCAGTGAGGTCATTAATTTTTGTGCGAACAATTATTTAGGACTCAGCTCCCATCCAAAGGTGATCGAAGCAGCCAAAAAAGCGATCGATAGTCATGGGTATGGCATGAGCAGTGTTCGCTTCATTTGCGGCACACAGGATATACATAAAACATTAGAACAAAAGATTTCGACCTTCCTTGGCACTGAAGACACTATTTTATATGCTGCGGCATTTGATGCAAATGGCGGCGTGTTTGAACCCCTTTTTGGGGAAGAGGATGCGATCATTTCTGACGCATTGAACCACGCTTCCATCATCGACGGCGTTCGTTTATGTAAAGCCGTTCGTTATCGATACAATCATAATGATATGGCCGACCTCGAAGTGCAATTGCAAGCTGCACAGGCGCAACGGAGCCGAATCATTGTAACAGATGGCGCTTTTAGTATGGATGGCACTATTGCCCAATTAGACAAGATCGTTGCCTTGGCTGAAAAATATCAGGCCATGATCATGATCGACGAATGTCATGCTTCCGGATTTCTCGGTAAAACCGGTCGCGGCACACATGAATATCGTGGCGTGATGGGCAAGATCGATATTATTACCGGCACACTCGGAAAAGCATTGGGTGGTGCAAGTGGCGGTTTTACTTCCGGTAGAAAAGAAGTCATCGATCTGCTTCGCCAGCGTTCTCGCCCGTATTTATTTTCCAATACGCTTGCGCCAAGTATAACAGGTGCATCAATAGCCGTATTGGATCTGTTAAGCGAAACCACTGAACTCCGCGACAAACTCGAGGCGAGTACAAAATACTTCCGCACAAAAATGACCGAAGCCGGCTTCGACATCAAACCCGGTGAACATCCAATTGTGCCCATCATGTTGTATGATGCGGTTTTAAGCCAAACCATGGCAGCGCAGTTACTGGAAGAGGGAATTTATGTGATCGGATTTTATTTCCCTGTAGTACCAAAAGGCCAGGCGCGTATTCGTGTGCAAATATCCGCCGCACATGAACAACATCATCTGGATAAAGCCATTGCCGCTTTCATAAAAGTTGGCAAGCAGCTTGGTGTGATCAAATAAATTTCTGCTGCGCATAGTTCAGGGTTTCATATAGTATGAATACCCTTCAGGTGCAGAAAAATCCTTAAGCGCTTACAAAGTCGCGGAAAAATTTTTTCTGTTCACATACATTAATTTTTTTAGTAAAAAATTCTTGTATGTCCCTTTATGAACAGAAATCCGTTTACTACGTAACAACCGGCTGTCGGCATCAGCAGCACTATTTCGAATCAGATGCGGTAAAGCGTGTATTGTGTAACACCTTATTGAATTGCAATGCGCTCCATGATGCAGAAATGCTGGGGTATGTGATCATGCCAAATCATTTGCATGTGTTGCTATGCATACGCAACAAGGAAGCACTCAGCAGATACATGCACAGTTTTAAAACCTATTCATCTGCCGCCATTCGTCAATTATTGATCATGGAAGATCCGGTTAATGCGCTTTTACTCGCTTATCACCGAAAACGACAACGATATAAGGTGTGGGAGGATGGTTTCTCAGTATTGGAAACCGGTAGTGGATCCCTGGCGCGACAAATGCTTGATCGCATGCACAATAATCCATTGCAGCAGCACTGGCAATTAGCAGGATGCGCGGAAGCTTATCCTTTTTCAAGTGCGGGTTTTTATACGAACGGAAAGAAGGGTGTTATGGAAGTGGTGCCTTACGGACGATACTTCGGGATGGAAGAAACGCAGATGAAATGATGCGTGTTGCAAGCTGGGTAAACCGATCAGCGATTATACTTTCTGTTCACCCACCGAGGTAGGATCACTACTCCCGCGAGCAGATATGGATAGAAAGTGAGTAATCGCCATAACAGTGCCATGGTTGCCACAATGGCCGGATCTGTGAAATCGCACATCATGGCGCTAAAGGTAAGCTCGGCAATGCCTGCCCCTCCTGGTGAGATCGGAAGCAACATCAACATCCAAATAGCGAACATCCGGGAGCAGATGATCGGAATGTCTGCAAGCTGCGGATGGAAAAAAGCCAATATGATCGCCGATGGGATCATAAAAAAAGCTGTCCAGGTTATTGCAGTAGACGCTAGTGCCTTCCACCAAAATCCTTTTCCCTTTGTTTTTAATTCAGCAGAGGTAAGGATCATATCATCACCCACCTGGAGCGCGTCTGCTTGCCACTTTTTCAGGAAGGGTAAACGGAATACAGCAGCCAATAAACTTTTCACAGCATGGGCATTCACAAAAAGCCCATAGGCCAGGGCGGCTATGATGATCAGAAACAAAAAATAACCGAAGAAGTAAATGCTTTGCATATTGTGAAAAGCACTCATCAAAGGGAGCTCGCTTTGACTTCTGCACATCGCATCACCGGCAAACATTGCATCACCACCAAATACAAAAAACAGGATCGCACCACCGATGGCCAGAAACACCTGATCAAGAAAGATCGTGAGCATGCTGGTTGCAGCACTTTTTCCTAAACTCAGGTTTTCCTTTTTCATAAACCAGATCGCAACAGCTGCACCACCAACCGTTGATGGAGTAACGGCGGATGAAAATTCCCATAAACTGATCACATTAAAGGATTGATACCAGGAAAGTTTTTTATCGGTGATCAATCGGAGGCGATACATATATCCCAAATGCCGTATCACCATAAACAAGGCACCCATACCGATCCAGAAAATGGACTTCTGCGCCCATTCTATCTTTTTTAATGCCTCAAGATCAAAAGAAGTATAGATCAGATAGCCGGAAATGGCCAAACTGACCGCAATGATCAGAATAATGCGGGTGTAGGAAAATTGTTTTTTGATGTCCTGCTCCTTCAGTTCGCCGGGGAGCTCCTGTTTCTTAGTCATTCTCTGCAGTCGAAGTTAACCAGAAATTGTTAACTCCTTCACCAACTAATAAAGTAACTTTTTGGGTTGCGATCAGATCCAGAATACTCAAAAAACGGAAAACAGCCTGATGCTTATTCTTACAGGAAGTAAATACTTCTGCAAATGGCACATTGAGCTTGCCCTTTACATAGGCCATCACGCCAATACTTTCCTCTTCGATAGAATAGCTATATCGCTCCACAACGTGCTCAACCACTGTTGGTTGATTATTGAAGCGATCCATTACTTTTTGAAACACTTTGAGCAACACAAACAAGTTCACGCTGCTCAACTCCATTTCATTGCTGTGCTTCTTAGCCAGTATATCGTGTTCGATCGGAATATTGCCGCGGTGTATGCGCAACTGACGATCGTCTTCCAACTCCGACAGGTGTCCGATGATCTCCTTATATCGCTTATACTCCAGGAGTCGGTCAACCAACTCTTTACGCGGATCGATCTCGTTGCCGAACTCATCAAGTTCCTTGCGCGGGAGCAACATCTTGGCTTTGATACGCATAAGTGTAGCTGCTACCAAAATGAACTCGCTGGCTACCTCAATATTGAGCTGACCCAGGGAGTGGATATAATCGAGAAAATCTTTGGTGATCTTAGAGATCGGAATATCATGGATATCCAGCTCATCGCGCTCGATGAAAAACAATAAAAGGTCGAAAGGGCCCTCAAACTGGGGCAATTTTATTTCAAATGTTTGTTGCTGTTGCATGGTATGTTACGCGCTAAATTACTTCAATGCATCCAATCCTGATCACATGGTAGAAAAATACCCGCCGATCAATTGGCCATTTCCGACATAAATTTAATGTGCAAAAGTCGAACCTCCTCAAAACTCAATCCTTCATCCTTCAGATCGCCAAAGGCTGTCTTCAGATCAAGTGTGCGCATCTCCATAAAATAGTCGTGCACCTCTTCCTGCAGATCGGATTCGATGATATCGTCGAGGTAATAATTTAAATTCAGTTTAGTGCCTGAGGAAACGATGGTTTCGATCTCATCAATAAAATCGGGGAAGTTCAATCCGATATTTTTCGCGATATCAGGCAGCGCCACTTTTTTATCGATGGATTGAATGATCTTCACTTTGTGTGCCGATTTATTCACCACTTGTTTCATCACAAACTCAGAAGGCTTTTCCACTTCATTCTCTTCAACGTATTTGTTGATCACCTCAAGGAATTTCCTGCCGTATTTTTCTGCCTTACCACGACTCACCCCGCTGATCTTCACGATCTCCTCCATAGTAGTGGGATACATGGTGGCCATTTCCTCCAAAGAGTTTTCGCCAAAGATCACATAAGGCGGCAAGCCTCCGTCCTTAGCTACTTTATCGCGCAGCGCGATCAACATGTCCATCAGTATCGGATCCAACACGCTCTTGCTGCCGGTGTTTTCCATCTCCACATCACTGGTGTCCGTTTCAAAATCATGATTGAGCGATACCGGTATTGATGATGGCTTTTTGATAAAGGCCCGACCTTTATCCGTTAATTTGATCAGCCCGTATTGTTCAATATCCTTATAAGCAAGTTCGCTCAACAGACACTGGCGCAAAATAGAGTTCCAGAAATGCTCGTCCTTTTCCTTACCAACACCAAACAACTCAATCTTATCGTGACGATAATTTTGAATCTCAGTGGTTTTCTTACCCACTAACAGATCAACAATATATGGGATATGGTGATTCTCATTTACCTGGTCGACCACCTGCAATGCTTTCACCACAAAATCCTTTCCTTCAATTTTCTCTTTTGGTTTAAGGCAGTTATCGCAACTTCCGCAATTTTCCGTAGCATACTCTTCTCCGAAATAGAATAAGAGAAACTTACGGCGACACACACTGGTTTCCGCATATGCTGCTGTTTCGGCAAGCAATTGCGCCCCCATTTCGCGTTCAGCCAGCGGCTTGTCGCGCATGAATTTTTCCAGCTTCTCAATATCCTTATAGCTATAAAAAGCAATACACCTGCCTTCCATGCCATCGCGACCTGCGCGGCCGGTTTCCTGATAATAATTTTCAATGGATTTAGGGATATCGAAATGGATCACATAGCGCACATCAGGTTTATCGATACCCATGCCGAAAGCGATGGTGGCTACGATCACCTGATAATCTTCCATCAAAAATTTATCCTGCACCTCCGAACGCAAATGTGCTTCCATTCCGGCGTGATATGCCCCGGCTTTAATTCCGTTGATATTCAACACATTAGCAATATCCTCGGTCGATTTTCTGTTCAGGCAATATACAATACCCGACTTACGACCATTTTCTTTGATATACTTTACGATCTGCTTGATCGCCTGCTCTTTACTGCGCTTCGGACGTATCTCGTAATATAAATTTGGCC
>JAYRVB010000560.1:0-2354 GCA_041918775.1 Chitinophagales bacterium | reverse complement strand
CCTAAAAGCAATACGATCTTTCATTCAGATGGAGGTGGACAGTATTACAGTCATAGCTTCCTGAGGCTTACCGCCGGAAGGTTTACAAACAGCATGGGAAAATCTGCTTATGAAAATCCATATGCTGAAAGACTCAATGGTATCATTAAAAACAATTACTTAAAATACTACAATCCCAAAGACTTTAAACAGCTCAGAAGCATGAATACAAGAGCTGTTAGGAAATATAATGACGACAAACCACACCAAGCCATCAATGGTCTAACACCAACACAGTTCGAAAAAATGCTAACAATACAATCAGTTAACTATCTTTAGAAAACGGTCAACGCTATTCAGTACCCTACAAACCTTCAACCCTCAACTCTCAACATAAAACCTACAACCCTCAACCTAAAACCCTCAACCCACAACCCAACCTCTCCAAAATCAAAGCTTTTTCACAAACACCATAATGTCCTTCCTCCCCTCTTTTGTTGCATAGGGTAAAAGCAGTCGGGCGAAGAGTTCGAGGTAGTGTTTGAAGATGACCTTTTTGCCTGCATCGCGGAAACGGACGCGCGCCTCTGAGAGCCAGAAGCGCACCATCAGGCTGGTAGATGACACTAAAAAATCGAGTGTATCGGCATCCAGTTCTTTATCGAGGTATCCATTTTGCATCAGGTAACCCAGATTGCGACGGATCGTTTTGTAGCGTTTTTCCTGATTCGGCAAATAGAGCTGTTCGATCTTCGGATTCTGCTCCAATAAGTGCACAAAGCTGATGAACAGACACCTGAACTTATAATGGTTGGCGAAGGTCTCCGAATACATGACGAGGAATTGCGCCATAGTAAGCTGCTCATCCACGTCCAGCACCTTGTTATTGGCCTCCGCCAGTTCCATGGTAATGGCCATCACCAGGTCATCCTTGGTCGGGAAATAATAGGTGATGTTACCCACCCGTAGATCCAGTGCCTTGGCGATCTCACGCACGCCAACATACTCTATCCCCTGCTCATTAAACATCTTAATGGCCTGCTCGAGAATAATTTCTTTGGTATTTTTTTTGGACATTGTCCTAATTTATATATTTTTGGACATTGTCCAAATATACAAGCATTATGAAAACTTACCAACTCCCTTACACGATCCGCAACAACCATGGCGAGATCCTGCATTTTGAGGCAATACGCCGCGAAGGTACCAAAACCTATATTGATGTCAGCAACGAAGTACAACCCGGCTGCGGGCCTGTGATGCATGTGCATTTCAAACAGGAGGAGTCACTTACCGTGGTAGAAGGTCGTATGGGATATCAGGTGAATGGCGGTCCGGAGCAGTTTGCTGGTCCCGGCGAGTCCATCTCCTTCAAAGCCGGACAAATGCATCGATTCTGGAACGCCGGTAACACGATACTGAAATGCAAGGGATGGATATCCCCGCCTAACTCGATCATTTACTATCTGGAGCAGATCTACCGCCTGATGGACGAAGGGGGTGGCACGCCAAAAGGATTCGACGCCGCGTATCTGATCAGGAAATACCGCTCTGAGTATGATGTTGCGGCTATTCCGGGTTTCGTGAAATCTGTCATTTTTCCGATAGTGGTGTTCTTCGGGAAATTGAGCGGGAAGCATAAGAAGTTTGCGGATGCGCCGGATGCGGTGTAAAGGAACACGGGTTTGACGGTTAAGGACGGGTTAGGACGGATTTTATGCAGGAGCTTATTTCAATAGTGTACGCACGAGGCCTTGGCCTTCGTAGATGAGGCCGGTGTAGATTTGTACAAGATTTGCACCGCGGTCGAATTTCGCCTGCATACCGGCTTTGTCGTGAATACCTCCGACACCGATCAAAGGAAAATCATTGCCCAATTCGCGTCGCAGATACCACAATACATTATTCGAGATAGCTGTCACCGGTTTACCACTCAAACCGCCGGCACCAATAGCTTCTACACGAGCTGCCGGTGTTTTGAGGCCGGATCTGTCGAGGGTGGTATTTGTAGCAATCAACCCACTCAATTGAGTTTCACGCGCAATGTCAACGATATCTTTTAATTGCCCGTCGCTTAAGTCCGGCGCAATTTTCAGCAAGAGCGGTTTGGGTTTGGATTTCCCCTGGTTGATCTGCTGGCAGGTACTCAGGATCTTTTTGAGTGGCTCTTTCTCCTGCAATTCGCGGAGACCTGGGGTGTTTGG
This sequence comes from Chitinophagales bacterium, assembly GCA_041918775.1. GTDB lineage: Bacteria > Bacteroidota > Bacteroidia > Chitinophagales > BACL12 > UBA7236. Next base: position 171 of record JAYRVB010000560.1, on the reverse strand, counting down.
TGAGGATACATTCACCACAAAATAATCTACATGATCAAACAAAGCCGTAAAGCATTTTTGATAATCCTGCCATGCGTCTTCGTTTGCCGTACTTTTGTTTTTACCGATATTACCCCCAATGATTAGCCTATATTTGGTCCTTGCGTCAGCTACTTCCCTACGCTGTAAATT
>JAYRVB010000559.1:0-7410 GCA_041918775.1 Chitinophagales bacterium | reverse complement strand
GTTTCCGTTGCCACAGGCATGATCCTGTATGAGGCGATGCGGCAGAGGGGGTGAGGTAATTTGTTAATTCGTCAATTCGTTAATTCGTTAATTACTGTTGTCCGAGGAAATGTGCTGTTACTTTGCTAAAAATGCAGTACTGCACATGATCAGCCTTTTTTGATCCTCCCCCCCTGCCCCTCTCCTTATAATTTGATTGCATCAAATTTCAAGGAGAGGGGAGTGTTTTTACTTTTAGTGTGGACCATACTCCCCTCTCCTTGCCTTGCAAGGAGAGGGGCCGGGGGTGAGGATCAAGCGTGCAGATTTCCTGAGATAGTGTAACAACTATTTCAATATGTAACTTTCCACGAATTACAGTGGATTGTAAATTAGCATCCCAATAGCTATCGGGACAGCAAATCAGCACATGGAGCGCAGCGACATCCCGCCTAAGTGGGATCAACACTCTTGTGTGGCGGGTGGCTGATCAAAGCGCCAATATTTCCACCAATTGCAACATCTGTTTATTGATCTGCATGTGGTGTTTGGTGGCTTTGGCGAAGGGGGTGAAAACGATTTCGTCGTTTACTTGTCCGGCCATTACATTTTTGCGTCCTTCGATGAGGCCTTCTACTGCGGCCATACCGAGTCTGCTGCCGAGGATGCGGTCGCGTACGGTGGGGTTACCGCCGCGTTGGATATGTCCGAGTACGGAAACACGCGTATCGTAGTGATCAAATTTTTCTTTTACGAGTTTAGCGATCTCGAACGCACCGCCGCGTTCATCGCCTTCGGCAACGATCACGATGGCACTTGATTTTTGTCGCAGCCATCCACGTTCGAGTGTAGAAATGAGGTAATCGATATTCGTTTCTGTTTCGGGGATCACAATGGCTTCTGCTCCGCCGGCTATGCCAGTCGACAATGCGATAAATCCCGCATCGCGACCCATCACTTCAACGAAAAACAAACGGTTGTGCGACATTGCTGTATCGCGGATCTTGTCGATGGCATCAATGGCTGTATTGATGGCGGTATCAAAACCGAGGGTGTAATCGGTACCGAAGAGGTCGTTATCTATTGTTCCTGCAACACCTACACAGGTAATGCCATATTCTTTTTCAAATACCGTTGCGCCACGGAAAGTACCATCGCCACCAATGGCTACAAAACCTTCTATACCGAATTGCTGTAAATTATTGTAGGCGGTCTTACGTCCTTCTTCTGTCATGAAACGCTCGCTGCGGGCAGTTTTCAGCATCGTGCCGCCGCGTTGAATGATATTGCTTACATGATAGGATTCCATTTTAAAGAAATCGCCATCGATCATCCCCTCATAGCCTCTGCGAATACCATATACTTCCAAACCATTATATAATCCGGTGCGCACCACAGCGCGGATACATGCGTTCATACCCGGTGAATCGCCGCCGGATGTCATTACTGCTATTTTTTTCATTGTATAAACCTGAATATAAACTGTTAAACTCTTTTCTTAACCCTTTGCACCTGAATTGGTTCACACATTGCGCAACATGTCTTCCGTCATCAGATCCAGATCATAAGCATGTTTCCAATGCCAATCTGCACGTGCCTGCCCATCGTCGATACTGCCCGGCCATGTTTCTGCAATTTTCTGACGAAAATCGATGTCGTATGTTAATTGAAAATCAGGAATATGTTTCTTTATAGCTGCGCCAACCATTTCCGGTGTAAAGCTCATGGCAGCCAGGTTATAGGATGATCGCACGGAAATGCGTTCAGCGGGAGATTCCATTAATTCGATGGTAGCTCTAATAGCATCCGGCATGTACATCATCGGCAACATCATGTCATGCGCTAAGAAGCAGGTATATGCTTTTTGTGCCTTTGCTTTGAAATAGATATCCACTGCATAATCAGTGGTGCCACCGCCGGGCATGGTTTTATAACTGATGATACCCGGATATCTCAAACTTCTTACATCCAATCCATATTTTAAAAAGTACCATTCGCACCAACGTTCACCGGCTTGTTTGCTGATACCATAAATGGTATTCGGTTCCATGATGGTGATCTGTGGTGTATTTGCTTTTGGTGTAGTTGGTCCGAAGGCAGCAATGGAACTTGGCCAATATACTTTACGCACCTCTTTTTCTTTGGCCAGTTCCAGCGTATTGATGAGGCCATCCATATTCAATGCCCATGCTTTCATCGGGAATTTCTCGCCGGTGGCAGAAAGCATCGCCGCCATGTTATATATCTGTGTAACCTTGTACTTATCGATGATCGACGCGATACCGGCCTTATCCAATACGTTGATCTCTTCAAATGGACCTGATTCCAACAATTCACCTTCCGGTGCCTTAATATCAGCTGCTATGACCTGTGTGCCTCCGTAGGTGTGTCGCAATTGCATTGTCAATTCCGCACCGATCTGCCCACAGGCACCAATCATGAGTATCGTGTCTCCTGCCATGAATATATGATGAGGTAACAAAATTAGGTGTATGTGCACGAATTGACAACTATCCGATGTTGGCTATGCACATTTTATGCGCCTGAACCTGAATCCGGTGCAAAACACAGAATACCTTACCTTTGAACGGGAGTAAACGCATGAAGAATATCCTCGTGATAGTGGGCACCAGACCCAACTTTATTAAAGTAGCGCTATTCAGGTCGATGGCGCTGCAATATGGATTTGATTTGCGTATTGTGCATACGGGGCAGCATTATGATGAAAAGATGGCTGCTGTTTTCTTCCGCGACCTGCATATCCAACCGGATTACTTTCTGGAGATTCCTGCGGTAGCATCTGAACAGCAGATCATTCTGATGCAGGCCAAATTAAGCAAGCTCATGGCGGTTACCTTTAAACCCGACCTGGTGATCGTGGTGGGTGATGTGCATTCAACACGCGCAGGTGCTGAGGCTGCACATATTCACAATATACCGATCGCACATGTGGAGAGCGGTTTGCGCAGCTTTGATCAAAGCATGCCTGAAGAGATCAACCGCATTGTTGCCGATAATCTGGCCAGCTACTATTTTATCACTGAGCCCAGCGGCATCGCAAATCTGATCGGTGAAGGGAAAGCAGAGACACATATGTATCACGTGGGCAATACCATGATCGATACGCTGGTGCGTTTTGAGGAACAGATCCAACAAAGTGACATCCTAAATCATCTTGCTTTAACACCCAACGGATATCTGCTGATGACCATGCACAGACCTTCGAATGTGGACACCAAAGAGGCGCTGTTGTCGCTGCTGGAAACTCTGCAATGGTTGTGCGCACAGATACCGGTAGTATTTCCTGTGCATCCGCGTACTTTGCAAAAATTAACCACGTTCGGGTTATGGGAATCCTGTACAAAAATCCCACAATTAAAGCTCACGGAACCCTTAGATTATTTTGCATTTCAAAAATTGATCAGCAATTGCACATGTATTGTAACGGATAGTGGTGGTATACAGGAAGAAGCCACTTTTCGTCAAAAGCCATGCCTGACCCTACGAAAAAATACCGAGCGCCCCATCACCATCACCACCGGCTCAAACACTCTTGTACCGGATGGTTTGGAAGGCATTAAGCCCTATATCCTTGACATACTCAGGGGGCAATACAAACAAAGTGCTGTTCCGGAATTATGGGATGGACATGCCACTGCTCGCATCTTCGAAATACTCGCGACACTGGATTAAAGGGTATCTAGCAATTGCGCATATTGTTGTGCCAGTGAACGTCTGGTATATTTATCCGGAATATGTGTTGCCGATCGCATTGTACCCGATTTCCATTCCGTATACAATTGTGCTAAAGTGCGCAACACACCTTCCTCATCCTGCAATCCCAATAGCACCCCGCATTCCGTTTCTGTCAGAATATGTGCCGCATCGCCATCAGGATCACCAATTGCTAAGATCGGTCGGCGGGCAGCCATATATTCAAATAATTTCGCAGGAATTCGTCCTTTAATATCCTGCGCGTCGTTGACCAACAATAACAATACTGAGGCGCTGCGCATGTGGTTTATTGCGGTAGGATGATCAACATGTCCGAATGCTTGCACCTTGTCCTGCAATTGGTATTTCTGTAGCATGTCAACAACACTGTGATCGATCTTTCCTGTAAAGGCGATACACAGATCCTTTGCAAATTCGGGATGCTGTGCACTCAGTTTTGCGATTGCCTGCCATAATACCTCAGGATTGCGTGCCTTATTGATCATACCGATATGATGCAGGGTAAACTGCTTAGATGGTGGTATGGATATTTCCGGATAATCAGCTGTATCAAATCCATTAGTGATCACCACCGTATTTCCGTTATTCATTGCATTAAAATCCATGGCCCAGCTATTACTTACAGTAACCACTTTGTCGGCATAAGTTACCACCTCTCTTTCCAATCGATGATGTTGCTTATCGGCCCAGGCACTCAGATGAAGCGAGGTATAATAGTCGATCCTTGTCCACGGGTCCCTAAAATCGGCTACCCAGGGCAGACCGGTTTTTTCTTTCAGGCCTTTGGCAATGAGGTGCATGCTATGTGGGGGACCAGAACTGATGATCGCATCAACAGGATGTGATCGGAGATATTCCGTGAGAAACTTAACAGAGGGTTTGATCCAAAACTTCCTGGCATCCGGAATAAAGAAATTGCCGCGTATCCAAACAGCCAACTCCTGCAGGATGCTTTTTTTCTTCTTTTCCTGTAGAAATGCCGCATTGATCTTTTCATCCTTGCGCATGCCCAACATGTTCCGGTAAGCAGTATAGGGTTCCCAGATGGGGCGTCGGATCACTACCAACTGTGCAGGAAGGGTTGCTTCCAGGGTAGGGTCAGAAACAGGCTGTTCGCCGTTCTCGGCGGTGTAAATGACCGGTTCCCAACCAAATTCGCGCAAATAGCGTACCATTTTGACCCATCGCTGCACAGGTACACCCCCTGCGGGAGGCCAGTAATAGGTAATGATCAGGACTTTCTTCACCAAATGGGATTTGCGCCCCTAAAGGTAAAACATGTAATCGAACCCCGTCCGCCCCTTTGGCTAAAGGTTCTTAACTTTAGCGCCGCAAACATCGGCATCATCATGCAACAAAAAAACAATCGCAACCACCTCCTCCTGTATATCGCTGTAGGTGTGTTTTTCTTCATTTTCAGTGCACTCTACTTTTATCCCTTGTTACAAGGTAAAATTCTTGTTCAGGGTGATATCATGAACTTCGTTGGGGTGAGTAAAGAAACTGTCGACCACCATGATGCTACCGGTGAAGGCGCCCTTTGGACAAACAGCATGTTCGGCGGTATGCCTACCTACCAGGTTGCCTTATATAATTCAGGAAACATTTTTGAAAAAGTAAACATATATATGGGTTTGTTTCTACCTCGACCTGCAAACTATATGTTTATTGCACTGATATGTTTTTTTGTGCTCTTACGCAGTTTCAAGGTACATATCGGATTATCGATCGGCGGTGCCCTCACCTATGCGCTGGGCACTTACCTGATCACCTTCATTGAGGCAGGTCATAATACGAAAGTGGCCGCACTTGCCCTTATGCCTCTGGTGTTTGCAGGGATCAATTATTTGATGCGGGGAAACCTTTTATTAGGCGCTACCCTATCCTTATTTGCCATCAGTTGTCAAATTACCGCCAACCATCCCCAGATCACCTATTATATGTTATTGATGATCGGGTGCTGGATGGCATCAGAGGCCTATTTAGCTGTTGTAGAAAAGCGTGTGGCCGGTTTTATGAAGAATATCGGCATTTTATTTGTGATCGTAGTATTGGGTGTAGTGGCCAACACCTCTAAACTTTGGACAACCTATGAATACGGTAAAGAAACCATTCGCGGTGGCACACAACTGGAAGCGTTAAAAAAAGAAAATCAGGAAGATGGTCTTGACCGCGATTATGCATTTGGCTGGAGTTCCGGTATTGCAGAAAGCTTTAGCATCATGTATCCGAATTTTGCCGGAGGTGGTTCAGGCTTTTCGTTTTTGCAATCACCTGAAGGAGAACAGGTTGACAGCGAACTCATGCGCTATATCCAGCAGGTATATCAGCAGGATCAGGCCAAAGCACAGGAATTACTTACTTACTCCCGTCAGGCCGGAAAATACTGGGGGGATATGCCATTTACCAGTGGCCCTATTTATGTTGGATCCATTCTGTGTTTCCTGTTTATCCTTGGTGCCTTACTGGCCAAGAACAGTGTGCGCGGATGGATGATCGCAGCCACTATTCTCTCCTTATTCCTGGGATGGGGAAAACATTTTCCGCAATTCAACTATTTCATGTTCGATCACTTCCCGCTGTATAATAAATTCAGGACGGTATCCATGGCCATGACCATGTTGTGTTTTACCATTCCGGTGTTAGCCTTTTATATAGCGCATCACTTCCTTTCTGAGGAAAGTGGCATCAGTGAAGAAAGGAAAAAATGGGGCTTAAAAGTTGCCTCCATGATCGTAGCAGGTATTTCTCTCGTATTGTTATTAGGCGTAAATATGTTCGACCTCACCAATCCGGATGAGGAACGTTATATGCTGCAGGCTAACGATGTGCAAACAAGCACCTTTTTTGATCTATTGAAAGATGAACGAGCAGCCATGATCCGCAAAGATGTGTTGGTAGCTTCCCTGTTCATGGGATTAGCGGCTTTGGCACTCTTCCTCTATCTGCGTAAAAGCATTTCCGCACGTGTAGCCATCATTGCGATTTGCGTGCTCCCGGTAATGGATCTGCTCATCGTTGACAGCAAATATCTTGGAAACGAAAATTATCAGGAAGCCGGTTTTTATGAACAACAATTCAGATCAAAATTACCGGTGATCAAAGATAAGGATCCGTATTACCGTGTGTTGAATACGATGAACGATCCGGATAAGGATGGCACCACTTCTTTCTTATACAAGAGTTTAGGTGGATATCACGGCGCAAAATTGCAGCGCTATCAGGATATCATCGATGGATACATCAATAAAGGAAACGTACAGGTGCTCAGCATGCTCAACACCAAATATGTGATCGGTGCACGACAAGGAAAGATCGGTTTCGACCGCAATCCAATGGCCTGTGGTAATGCCTGGTTTGTCGACTCGATACGCTTCGTGCAATCCAATGATGATGAATTTGCCGGACTGGCCGATTTCAATCCTTTGTCGACAGCAATTGTACATGCCGATTTCACCAGCCAGATACCACAAACGGTTGTTGACCGCGACAGCACCGCCAGCATTCGTTTGAAATCTTACGGTATGGACAAGATCACCTATACATCAAAAAGCAGCAAAGACCTTCCTGCGATCTTTTCTGAGGTATGGTATCGGGGTAATGAAGACTGGAAAGCATATATAGACGGCAAATATGTAGATCATTTCAGGGCCAATTATATTTTGCGTGGTTTGTGGGTGCCGGCCGGCGAGCATG
>JAYRVB010000558.1:0-4957 GCA_041918775.1 Chitinophagales bacterium | reverse complement strand
TTACCTGCTCGCCAAGATCGGCATACAATTTATCTGCAGTTTCCTTGATGTAGTCATTCAGTCCCCACCACTCATGAAACACCAACAAATATTTATTGCTTGCTTCTTTTGCCTGAATGATGTATGCATTTGCAGAAGTACTATCCTTGCATACAAAACTCTGCATCTTTCCTTTCTGTGTTGCGTAAGTAAAAGGGATTGGCGCCTCGTGAGCGTTTACAAAAGCAATGTCCTTCGAGAAATCAGCAAAGCTGACTGCTGATGCGCAGCATGATCTGGTTTGTGCTTGTGCATAGCCGAATATGCATAGCGCAAAAATGAGTGTTGTTGCCTGTTTCATAATCGTCTGCTTTATTGTATTTGTAAAATTAATCCTTTAAGATAATGCGTTTCCGGCACACCCCAAACAACGGGATGGTCTTTGGCCTGATTGAGGAATTGTACTTCGCGGACTGTTCTGCCTGCATCGCGTGCGGCAGAGGCTACGGTGTCATAAAATAAGTTTACATCCATGAAGTGCGAACAACTAAAAGTAGCCAGGAAGCCACCGGGTTTTACGAGTCGTATGCCACGTAGATTAATTTCTTTGTAACCTTTTACGGCATTCTCTATGCCCTTTCTGTTTTTAGTGAATGCAGGAGGGTCGAGGATCACTGTGTCGAATTGTTTGCCTTCCTTTACCCATTGCGGCAATAGATCAAAGGCATTAGCGCATACCCCTTCAACCGTGTGAAAACCGTTCAGTGCCACATTCTTTTGCATCAATTGAATGGCTTCTGCTGATACGTCTAATGCCGTGACATGCTTTGCACCATAATGTGCAGCAAACAAAGCAAAACTTCCGGTATAGGTGAAGCAATCCAATACCTCAGCATCGCGCACGATATGCTGAATAGCCAGACGATTGTCTTTTTGATCGAGGAAGAATCCTGTTTTTTGTCCCTGGTCGATATCTACATGAAACTGTACACCCATTTCATCCATGATGAATGCAGTAGGGAAGGGGGGAGATAAAAATCCTTTTACTTCTTCCAAGCCTTCCAGCGTACGCACCGGAACATCATTGCGTTCATATACACCTGCGGCATGGAGGTCTTCCAGTAAAATATCTGCAATGGTCTGCTTCCATCGATCCATGCCCGCACTTAAGGTTTGCAGAACATATACATCATTGAATTTGTCGATCACCAGGGCGGGCAATCCATCCGCTTCGCCAAATACCAGTCTGTAGTTTTGTGTGTAACCCAGTGTGTGCCGATAATCGCGACACGCGAGTATTTTGTTGCGAAAAAAATCTTTATCGATGTGCTCCGATCTTTGACGCGTCAACAATCGCACAGTGATCTGTGAACGTTCATTAATATATCCTCTGCCAATAAAATCATTCCTGAAATTGAATACATCCACTATATCCCCTGCTTGTGGGTTTCCGTTGATACGCTCTATTTCATTGCCATACACCCATGGGTGACCTTCTTCCACTCTGTGCCCTTTGCCCTTTTGCAGGTATACTTCCACTTTCGCTAATTTTGGGTGAAATTACAAAAAAGGCAGGCAGCACATGCGCACCATTTTTAACTGGATATTTTATTCGAACCTGTATATTGGTATTTGTGCGGTGGCGTATACCTTACGCGGCCAGTATTTATTGGATTATCCGGTTGATATACTTTCGATCTGCTTTGTCTTCTTCAGTTCGATATTCACCTATCTTTTGATCCGTATTGCTGCGTTCAAACGCATTCAGGAGTATCCTAAAAATGGTAGATGGGATTTTTTTCTTCGCCATATATCGGTTATGCGCATATTATTGGTGCTCTCAGGCATTGGTGCGATCATTTTTTACTTTTATCTAAGCCGCAGCTCCGCACAAGCCTTATTGATCCCCGGCGCAATTTCGTTGATCTATGGGTTGCCTTTGCGTTTTGGAAAGGATCAGATCCGGCTGCGCGATATTGGCATCATGAAAATATTTCTCATTGCATTTGTCTGGGCGTTTGTGGGGACTGCTTTGCCGTTAAGCCAGTTCGGAGGTGATCTGTATTCCGGAAAATGCCTGTTACTATTTACGGCAGATTTTCTCTTTATCCTGGGTATCACACTGCCCTTTGACATAAAAGACATGGAAATAGATCAGCAACATCGCGTACGTACCATTCCGGTCATTATCGGTAGATCACAAAGTATTCAACTCGCATTGTTTCTGCTGTTTATTTCTGGCGTTATTTATGCGAATGTGTTCAGGATCTGGCCGCTTTTTGAACGTCCGGATTATACGGTACCCATGATGATCAGTCTGGTCATCAGTGGCATGGCGGTTTACCTGAGCACACGCATGAAAAATGATTATTTCTATTTTGGATTGCTGGATGGTATGTTGATCCTACAATGTGTGTTGGTTGTAGGGTATCGTTAGATACAATCGCAATCAACACCCTGCAAAGTAAGATCGCGCAGGAGGTTGCCTTCTTCGCCGCTATCTACTTTAAATTGCACGAGTTGTCCGCTTTCGGTTTTACCTTCGAGGGTATAGGAAGTGTAATGACAATTTCCGGGTTCGCATTTTTCGTAGTTCAGGTTGCGGATATCGAGTAATAAGCGCAGTTCCTCCTCAGAAATGTTTGCACAGGACATTACGCAGGCAGACTTTGATTCGATCGTAAATTCCTGTTGCTGCAGATCTGTTAACAATTTGGCATCAAGGGCCTGCACATCCGCATTCGGAGCTTCGGTGTCGCTGTTTTTTCGGGTTAGGGTTACACCTAAAATGACCGTAGAGATCAGGATAAACCCGATGGCATGTTTGTAATTGACCTGATGCATGAACGCCATACCTGATAATTTGCCTCAAAATTACGAATTTTGCCCCAAAACAGGCTAATGGATATCCGCAACAACTGGACGAAGGAAGAGATCTCAGAGATATATTGGTTACCGATCATGGAGCTGATGTACAGGGCTTCCGTGATGCACAGAAAGTATCAGAAAACCGGAGAAGTGCAGGTGTGCACGCTCCTCAGTATTAAAACAGGTGGTTGTCCGGAGGATTGTGCCTATTGTCCGCAGGCTGCACGCTACCACACAGATGTAGAAACACATAAGTTATTGGAATACGATGAAGTGATCACCAAAGCACTCATTGCAAAAGAATTTGGTTCAACGCGATTTTGTATGGGGGCTGCCTGGAGAAATGTGCGCGACAATAAAGATTTCGATCATGTGTTAGGCATGGTGAAAGGAGTGGCAGATCTGGGTATGGAAGTGTGCTGCACTTTAGGGATGCTCACTGAAGAGCAGGCGCAAAAATTAAAGGACGCCGGCTTGTATGCCTATAACCACAATTTAGATACTTCGGAAGAATATTATGAAGCCATTATTTCCACGCGCACCTATGATGATCGATTAAAAACCATCGAGCACGTGAATAAGGCAGAGATATCTGTTTGCAGTGGCGGCATCATTGGTTTAGGTGAATCAGAAGAGGATCGCATCGGCATGTTGCATACGCTGGCTACTTTGCCGAAACATCCGGAATCAGTGCCTGTAAATGCACTGGTGCCTGTAAAAGGTACACCTCTGGAACATAATAAGCGTGTTTCTGTATGGGAAATGATCCGCATGATCGCCACTGCGCGCATCATCATGCCAAAAGCCATGGTGCGATTAAGTGCAGGCAGAAATGAAATGAGCGTGGAAGAACAGGCACTGTGTTTTATGGCAGGCGCGAACAGCATTTTTGCCGGTGAAAAATTGCTTACTACACCAAACCCGGATGCTGATGAAGATAAGGCCATGTTTCAATTGCTCGGCCTTACACCTCGTCCTGCATACAAAGAAGAATTGGTCAGTTAACTTAAAGCTGCATAATGATGGATCACGTGCACGAACGACTACAAAGAGAACTCATTGCGCGTGAGGAAGCTCAGGCATTACGCCGGTTAAGGGTGGCAGAGGGGCTTGTTGACTTTGCTTCTAATGATTATCTGGGATTTGCCCGTGATCGCTCTCTCAAAACAAAGATCGAGCATGAGGTTGCTCAATTGCCCTATACCGGTAGTGGTGGTTCCAGATTGCTTACCGGAAATAATGCATACGTGGAATTGGTGGAGCAGGAGCTCGCCGATTTTCATGAAGCGCAGGCAGCACTTTTTTTTAACAGTGGCTATGAAGCCAATAGCGGGTTGATCAGCACGATCGTGCATCGACATGATCTGATCTTTTACGACGAATTGGTACACGCTTCCTTGCGCGAAGGGATCCGATTATCCGGCGCGAAAGCCTATAGCTTTGCGCACAATGATGTAGACAGTTTGCAGCAATTATTGGAAGTGCATCGTGGAAATGTGTTTGTGGTGACAGAGAGTGTGTTCAGCATGGATGGAGATATTGCTCCTTTGGCAGATATCGTATCGCTTGCAGAAAAACATCAGGCGGCGATTATTCTCGATGAGGCGCACGGAACAGGTGTGCTGGGAATTAAAGGGGAGGGACTTGCGCAGCAGCTGGCGCTACACACGCGCATATTTGCACGTGTACACACCTTTGGCAAAGCGATCGGTACAAATGGCGCAGTTGTGTTAGGTAGTCAGTTACTCCGCGATTACCTCATCAATTTTTGCAAACCCTTTATTTATACCACAGCACCTAATTATTTGCAACTGGCTTCGGTGCGCATGGCTTATAAGTATCTGACGACAGATCATACTGCCCTCAGTCGATTGCAGGAAAACCTGGATCACATGCGCAGTGTGCTGGCCGTCGGACAGTATCCGCAACCCGTGGCCACGGATTCAGCCATCTTTAGTTTTGTGGTGCCCGGCAATGGCCGCGTTAGGCAGCTTGCTAAGGAAATGCATAATTCCGGCTTCGATATGCGACCGATCTTATCACCAACCGTACCTGCAGGCAGTGAGCGGATTCGCATGTGTATGCATGCCTATAATACCGCAGATGAGAT
>JAYRVB010000557.1:0-2271 GCA_041918775.1 Chitinophagales bacterium | reverse complement strand
AGCGACTATTTATAAATCACAATTTGCCAGGATACTTCAGGAAGAGAATGAGCTTGCTGCTATTCAGGTGATCGAGAATGAGATTGTTGTTTCCGAATTTCCGGAAATACATATACTCCAAAGCATACTTGCCGAACAATATTGGGCATATTACCAATCTAACAGATGGAAATTCAGTGAGCGCACACCACTGGCTGATGGTGAGAAAGGCGATATCACCACCTGGGATCTTGTTACCCTGCACAATAAAACACGCGAACTGTTTACTGCTTCAGTATCGGATAAAGAACGCTTAAAAAAAATCCCGATCAAACAATATGATGTGCTGTTGGTCAAAGGCGATCCTTATGGCAGTTTTTTGCGCCCGACATTATTTGATTTTTTGGGTCAGCGCGCATTTACATTTTTATCAAATGATGAGGCCTATATCACACAGCCTGCATATACATTTGAAATAGATCATCCGATGATCTATGAAGACGCGAAACAGTTTGCAGGCTTTCAACTTGATGCCGGCCCGCAGGCAGAAAATAAATTGCTAGCCGTAAAACTCTTACAAGAGCTCACAATGGCACATTTATTTGATCCTTATCCGGATGTGCTGGTCGACCTCAATTTACAACGATATGCATTTGCGCAACAATACGCTGTAATCGAAAACCGCGATTCTTTATATCTGCAAGCGTTAAAACGCGATGAAAAACAGTATGGTCGCGACAGCGCTTCTGCGCGTATTACATCTGAAATCGCTTATTGGTATTTTGAGCAAGGCAACACTTTTGATCGATTGGAAGGAAAAACAAATAAGTGGGCGCTCAAAACAGCCTTGGAATATGCCGAAAAAGGGCGCAAGCAATTTCCGGAAAGTGTTGGCGGAAAAGCTTGTGCAAGCCTGGAAAGGGCCTTGCGCGCAATTGAGCTGGAAACAAACGCAGCGCTGGTGACCACCCCGAAAGAATATGTAAAACTGTTTGTAGAGTATCGAAATATCGACACTGTATTTATCCAGGTCTTCAGGTCAACACCGGAATTACTGACTGACTATAAATATATGGATGAGGAGGAAAGGAAAAAGGAGATCGGTAAGCTTGATGTTGAGCGATCTTTTATACAGGTGCTCTCCGGGTCTGAAGACTTGCAATCACATGTTACAGAATTGAAGATAGACCCTCTGCCTTTGGGGTGTTATTTTGTGGTGGCCTCTACAACATCAGATGCCACTAAAGAAGGCATATGGTCGTCGAGCGGGATCTGGGTGTCTAATTTGGATTTCCTTTCTGTAAGTAATCAGCATAATGAAGACAAGGAATTTTACATAGTAGATCGCAGCACCGGGCACCCGATAAAAGGAGTTCTGGTGGAAACATATGTAGAGGACTGGGATCAGTTTACACGTCGATACCGCACAAAAAACCTCAGCACCTACACCAGTAATGCAGATGGTTTGGTGACCATTAAAGAGCCCTTATTAAAAAGTTATCAGCAGTTTGGTCTCAGGTTGAAAAATGGTGCCGACCAATTGATATCGGAAGACAGATATTTCATAGCACGCAACACGCCTGAAATTCAGAAGCCACAAATTCAGTCTTATCTCTTCACAGACAGGAATATCTATCGCCCCGGACAAACCATTTATTTTAAAGGTTTGCTGGTAGAGGAATCCGCGGATGGTAAAAGCAAGGACGTGGTTAAGCAAAAAAAGACCAATGTCAAATTTTATGATGTGAATTATCAGCTGCTTGCGGAGCAGGAGCTGACCACTAATGCGTATGGTTCATTTGCGGGCACATTCACTACACCCGTTTCGGCCCTCAACGGACAAATGCATATCCAGACCGAATGGGGAAGTGCATATTTCAGTGTTGAGGAATACAAGCGCCCGACCTTCAAAACAGAAGTAGCGCCTTTAGCCGGCGATTTTGCAGTGAACGACACCGTGCGGGTGAAAGGCAATGCCATAGCCTACAGCGGAGCTGTGATAGACAATGCCGCGATTCAATATCGCGTGGTGCGCAGCGCACGCTTTCCGTATTATTATTGGAATCCGTTTATCAAATTCCCTTATGCTGAGGCAAGCACTGAGATCAGCAGCGGAACAGCCACCACAGATGCTGAGGGCAATTTTACGATACCATTTATTGCTGTGCCTGATCTGGCGATCGATAAAAGCACCCTGCCGGAATTTTATTATGAAGTGTATGTAGATGTGACTGATGTTTCTGGTGAGACGCGCAGCGCAAACACATCCGTGCGTATCGGTTATCACAGTTT
>JAYRVB010000556.1:0-1918 GCA_041918775.1 Chitinophagales bacterium | reverse complement strand
TAAAACTCACCTGGGCATGATGCTTTTGTTGATTTTTGATATATTCCACAGCATTTGCACGATGCGCATATGAACAGGAAAATGCACTATACCCATTTTGCCAGGCAAAGGCATTCTTTGCTGGGAACCTTGAATTCATATATTTTGTGCTTGAAGCCTTCACAGCGCTCATTAATTGCGCTAATGTCTCAGTAACAGGCAATGCAAAAAGCAAGTGCACATGGTCAAGCCAGCCTCCGACGGCATATACATGCACTCCTTTTGACTGCAGGATACCTGCAATATATTTATGAAAATCATCTCTAATGTCTTCAACAATCATACGTTCTCGGAACTTCACTACGATTACTGCATGTATTACGATCTGTGTATATGAATTAGCCATCAGAATGCAATGGTAGGCATATATACAATCATCATAAAATCCTAAGCGATTATATTCGAATATAAGCGATTAAATCCAGCAATGGTAAAGGATTACTAATGGTAATGTGGGAGCATCAAATACATTTCATCCAACACAAACATCTCTCTCATCTCACCCTCATCTTTCCTCCCTCATCTCTCCTACGTCTTCTGCTTCTGTTTTTTTGCAGCAGGGAAGAGAACATTGTTGAGGATAAGTCGGTAACCGGCTGAATTAGGATGTAACTCCAGTTCTGTCGGAGGATCGCCAACGTAATGTTTGTAATCTTCCGGGTCGTGGCCGCCGTAGAAGGTCCAGGTGCCGTAGCCGAATTCGCCGTGAATGTAGCGGGCTTCATTGGCTGCTTTATTTTCACCCATGATCAGCACACTGCTTTTTACGAGGTCCTTGTTGAAGGCTGTTGTTTGTCCGTAGAAGCCTGGAATGGTGCGCTCATGACATTGTGTGAGCATAGTAGGCACCGGATCCCATTTCGCTGAGAAATCAAACAAGGTGAAAAAATCCATTTCTTTTTGCACAGATCGTGTATGCGATACATCGATATTGCTCAGGCGATATTCGTAGGGGTTGCGACTTATCGTGAAATTTTCAAAGGCGAAACTTTTACTGTAGTCGAGTTTCTGTTGCGCATTCGGATCAGCGGGGTCGCCATCGAACATGACCTCGCAGATATCCACGCCTTCGGCAGATAATGCGATATCATAACTATCTGCAGCAGAACACATGGCAAATAAAAATCCACCACCGGTCACGAAATCCCTGATCTTATGCGCAACGGCTAACTTTAGTTGAGATACTTTAGTGAAACCGTATTCTTTAGCTATCGCTTCATTTTCATCCACCTGTTGTTTGTACCAGGCCTGTGTATGATACGCGCTCCAGAATTTGCCATACTGCCCTGTAAAATCTTCATGGTGCAGGTGTAACCAATCGTATTTCGGCAATTCACCATCCATCACCTCCTGATCATATACGATCGTATATGGAATTTCGGCATAGGTCAGCACTAAGGTAACCGCATCATCCCATGGTTGCTTCGACTTAGGACTGTACACCGCCACTTTGGGTGATTTCTCCAGTTTCATCACATCCATATTGGCTTCAGGGTTGGCGATGTCCGCAACGATCTTATTATACGAAGCATCCGGCATCACATCATAACTCACCCCTCTGATCAGACACTCTTTTTCAAAGGCATCCACATAGGGAAAACAAAAGCTGCCACCCCGATAATTCAACAACCAATCTACCTTACCACCGTTTTCCAGTATCCAATAGGCAATGCCATAGCATTTGAGATGGTCCTTCTGGGTATTGTCCATAGGCAACAAAATATACGAGGCCCTGGCATAAAACCCGGTCAAAAGCAATAAGGCGATAAAGATTCCCTTTTTCATGATCCCTGATACAAATCTAACGCAATAATCGTACCTTTTCGTCTACCCACCCCATTCATTCGCACCCATTCGTGTTCATTCGTGCATTCGTGGC
>JAYRVB010000555.1:0-2068 GCA_041918775.1 Chitinophagales bacterium | reverse complement strand
GGTGGTGATGGAAGTGGATATTCCGATTTTACTGACATGTCGACCGACCTGTTCGCCGGCATGTACTATAACTTCTATGTAGACAATACCAGTTTTTTTGCTGAAAACTATCGGGTGTATATCGACTATGATCAGGATCTTGTTTTCAGCAGTACAGAAGAGATCACACCAAGCTTCAGCCTTGTGGCTGGAGCAAATACCACATTTTCTTTCCTGGTACCTACGGATGCTGCTGTTGGAGAAACACGATTGCGTATTCGATGCGTATACGGCACAACAGATTTCGATGGCTGTTCCAGTGAAACTTATGGTGAGGCTGAAGATTATACTGTAGTGATCGTGGGCCTGGATGATGATGTGGCAGTTACTTCTGTAATAGATATTCCGGATGATTGCAACCTGAGCGCGACCTCCCCTGTAACCATCGAGGTTGCTAATTTAGGCACTGAACCGGCGATCGGATTTACTGTGCAATTCAGCGTGGATGGCGGCACGGTTGTGAGTGAAGACTTTCCGGGTGGCATATTGCCCGGCGCGACAGAAACCTATACATTTACAGGCACCGCCGACCTCTCTGCGGATGGATCACATACGATCACGGCCTGGACTTCCTATGATGCAGATATGTATGGTGCAAACGATAGCAGTGATGTGATTGTGTTTAATGATTTTACTTATCTGACCACCGGATTTGAAGCGAATATCTGCTACGACGGCGGCACCATTTTACCAAGCCCGATCGCCGGTGGTGGCACCTGGTCGGGTGATGGCATCATAAATCCTCTTACCGGCGAATTAGATCCGTCATTGGTTGGTGGCATTGGTGGTTCTACCGACATCACGTATGCCTTCACACCTACTGCTGACTATACGGTTACCGAGATCCCATATTATCCGGTATTCCCATTCTCCCCTACTGAATTGTCGTTGGGTGATGACGCAACCGCAAATGCGATCCCTATTGGATTTAATTTTACCTTTTTTGGAAATACTTACAATACCCTCTTCATTTCATCCAACGGTTTAGTCGGATTCAGTGCGCCATCGAATAGTTATACCGCGCAAAATTTTCCGGATCCAACTTATCCGAATAATATCATCGCCTGGTGTTGGACAGATCTGAATCCCGGTGTTGGTGGAAATATTTCCTATGAAACCATCGGTGTGGCACCCAACAGAAAATTTGTTGTGTATTATGATGAAGTAACACATTACGGAGGTGCTGCAACCGTGACCGGACAAATCGTTTTAAATGAAACTTCCAATGCGATAGACCTCATCGCTGTAGATATTCAAACAGATGGTGGCGCGATGACTCAGGGCATTGAAAATATGGATGGCACTATAACCTACTATGCAGATGCTGACTATAACCTGGAGGCCTTTTCCATGTCAGAACAGGCCTGGCGCTATGCGGTTACGCCTTGTGCAGGTACGGTGACAGAAACCATCACCTTTATTTCTGCTCCTGAAATTGAAGTGGAAGATGTATCGGTATGTGTTGGTACCGATGTTACACTGGATGCCGGTGAAGGTGCTGCGTATTACATCTGGAATACCGGTGAAACCACACAAATGATCGATGTAATAGCATCGGGAGTTTACACAGTTACTTACTATGCCAATCCAACATGCTTTGTTTCCGATTCGGCATTAGTTACCATACATCCATTACCTGCAATTGACCTGGGTGTTGATGGCATAGCCTGTGAAGGCACTATGCTCGATGCAGAAAATCCAGGCTCAGAGTACACCTGGAGCACAGGTGCCACAACGCAAACGATCTATATCACAGAAAGTGGCACATACGATGTATTTGTATCCAATCCTGCAACAGGATGCAGCAATGCAGATACCATCAACATGACCATTACCCCACTGCCGGATGCCGACTTTGCCATCAGTACCAGTGAGCTTACGGTGATGTGTACGAGTTTAGCGGTTGGCGCTGAAACATGGTTCTGGGATTTTGGTGATGGCGCTACTTCCACAGAAGAAAATCCATGGCATACTTATCCATTCGCCGGAGATTATACCATCACATTTGTGATCACCAATGGTTGTGGTG
>JAYRVB010000554.1:0-4872 GCA_041918775.1 Chitinophagales bacterium | reverse complement strand
TCTATGTGCAGGTGAATAGTACATGTAGTTATTGTCGTGCTTTTCGCACATGAACACAATCCCGCCCCGAAGTAGAAAAAATATTCCGCTAACGCTGCATATTTTTACACTTCGGGGCAAGCATTTTCATTAAAATAAGCCCGCCGTACGGCGGGCGAAAGTGATAAAAATATGCCTGCTCGGAAGGGTAAATTTTCGCAGCGCAAACGGAGAAAATTTTCTCCTTCCGAGCCGCACCGCCGCACTAACATGAACACACGAACACATGAGCACATGAACACAATCCCCGCACTACCGCACTGCCGCACCGCCGCACTTACATGAACACACGAACACATGAACACAATTGAAAATGTAACCCCACTTACGCAGCATATGGCTGTGTCGAGTGTGTTGATGGGTGCGTGCGCGACTATGTAGATATGGCTGCTGTGTTGGGGATTTGAGAATGGATGGTTTGTAAGTAGGGTAGTGTAGCGTATCAGGGGTAAAAAAAAAGAGGCTGTTCACACGAACAGCCTCTTTTTTATTCGGTAAGGTGAATTAGTGGAGAACAGTAAAGTTTACTGTGCTGTTCACGTTTTCGCCTGTGATCTGTACGAAATACATGCCATTGGCAAGTGTAGAAGTGTTTACGTTGAAGTTGTGCGCACCTGCAGCAAATGTGCCGGCAGCAGCAGTTTCAACAGAAGCGCCATACATGTTCACCACAGTAACGGTTACATCAGCAGATGCAGCCATGTTGATGGTGATGGTCATGTTATCGTTAGCAGGGTTAGGATATACCTGAACACCTTCTACAAGTGAATTATCGTTGATCGCAACGTCTTCGCTTACTTTCAAGGCATCAGACTTTTCAGTCTTGATGTTTTCCATACCTTGAGAGATCAGGTCGCCTTCTGCATCATACAATTTGTAGTAACCTGAACCGGTGATACCATCGCCGTAGCTATCGTAGCAGGTAAAGGTGTAACAACCTAAAGCTGGTAAAGTGATATCTTCATCGTAAACGATCTCATTTTTCTGAGCGTTAGTATATGGACCGTCTTCAGCAACTACATCACCAGTAGATTCGTCGATGATCTCCCAACGAGTTTCAGTTGGGTAGCTATCGGTTTTCAATTCGAGGTGAATAGTTTGTGTAACGTTATCTTCGAAAGTGATATCTGTAGTGATCACGTTGTTGATGTCGTTATCGTCAGCAGAAGTGATCTCAATAGATAATTCAGTATCAGCAGAAGCCGGAGTGAAAGTACCCACCTCTACGTTAGCGATCTCATAAGTGCTCAAAGAACCGGACCAATCGATAGAAGCTACTTCAATACCATCAGCAAATGCAGTGATTGTACAAGCAGTAAGTTCATCAAAGCCCATGTTTTGGATGGTTACGTCGATAGTAACATCACCGCAAGAAGCCAATGGACCATTGTAAGTAAGGATACTTGGGTCAACACTCACTGTAGCAGCAGCACAGTCGTCGATAGTTGCATACAAAGAAGCAGTTGGCAACTGTCCAACTTCATCTACGATGCGGTTTTGACACACGCGGTAGATCGTTGGGAAGTAACCGATCTGATAATCGATCACAGCCTGGTAGCTGGCCTGACCTGCCTGGGTAAGAATGATCGGATATCCGGTTCCTTCTACCCAGTCACCCTGAGTTCCGGCACCAATACCGTTCAATTCATCCAATGTAGATGCACCATCACCTTCGATGTAAAATACCATTACTTCGTTGGTGCCATCAGGTCCGTATTCTTCATACAAACCTTCAAGGGCTCCACCCGTGTGATACGACCAACATGGTCCGCACCATACAGCTGAGAAATCGAGGAACACATCATACCCTTCATCGAGAAGTGTATACAGGTTCCAAGTTGTACCGTTAATGTCGGTAAGTGTCCAGTCAGGGGCAATACTGCCGTCTTCCAACTGAGCGTTTACATTGCTGTTCAAGCCAAATATCATGGCTGCAGCAAAAGTTAAAGAGAGGAAAAGTTTTTTCATAGTAAGCCGATTAAGCATTTTTCGCTTACCAAAGATAAGTAAACCCCTTGTGTATGCAAGGGAAAATTGGGTTAAAAAGTGTTTATATGACAAACCCCTTACATGAATGCACAGTAAGGGGTAGTCAATTGTGGGTAACTTCATTTGTGTGTACACCCGAATTTTGGATGTAACCATTTGAATATCAGCACATTATCACTCTTTTTCAGGTGTTTCAGGGGTGTTTTCAGTGTCGTTCTTCGGGCATTTCAACAGCATTTCATCTACCTGATCTTCTCCCCAGCTCGGATGTATAGGCGATTTTGGCACATGGGTGGCATACAAATCCTTTGCGGTTTGCATCATGGCGCACCCGGATTCCTGACCACCGCCGAACTGTGGAGGGGTAAAAAAGAGGCTTTGACCCATCATGAAATAGGCTCTGGGGTTGGTCGGATCAACGGTCATGGCCTTTTGCATATACATCATTGCCTGCATCCCGTACATCTGGCCGCGGCTCATCGGATCCACCATGATCCTTCCGGAAAGGATCATACTTTGGAGTACCATGATCTCGGAGTTCGTTGGAGAAAGGGAATCAGCCACTTTGCAGTGCTTTTCAGCCACATCCATCATCGCGTCGAATTTGGTGGCATCATTATACATAAAGGCGGCTGTGGTTCTGCATAGGCTGGCATAGTAGAAGGGTAACCATTGGGTTTTTTCTGCAAGGGCAATGCGTTCAAATTTATTCGCAAAACCCATCATCCCATCACCGGTCTTCACTGTATCCATATCGGCCAGTGTTTTGGTCATGGTTTCTGTGAATTTGTCGCCTGTCTGTGCCTGTGTAAGCAGTACGGAGCATGCAATAAATAGGGTGGAAAGTAATTTTTTCATGTCTGACTATTGTTTATTTTGAGGTGAATCCAATATAAATCGTTCTTTTTTCTGCAAAAACAGGGCCGAACTCATCGGTTCGAATCATCGATATCGGCATCATTCACGCGGCGATCCTTACCGTAGAGGATACTCATGAATACACCGAAGAAAACTGTGCTCTTTACAGGTGCCTGATTAGTGATTCGACTCGCGCCATCACTGGAATATCGATAACCGTAAATCTGATCGAATTGAGGCGCATTATCCCAACTCAGGAATACTACCGTAAAGTTACCCCATAAACTCGTGAGGTAGCTGGCACTTAAAGCAAGGTTGTGCAGATCGGGTGATACATCTCCCAAAAACTGCGGATTGTTGGGGTTATAGTAAGGCCAGCCGGAAATATATCTGTAAGTGCCACTCACTTGTGTATTGATACCGGCGAAATAGTGTTTGTACACAAGACTTAAAATATGTTGCGCCGCAAAAGTGGGAGTTACTTCTTCCGGATAGTCTAAAAATTGTCGGCGTGTATCCAGATAGCTGTAGCTGATCCAGTAGTCGGCATAAGGGATCGTTTTGCGATCGCGGAAAAATATATCGATGCCGCGTGCGTATCCGCCACCTAAATTAGCTGCCTTTGGCACAAACGGGTTGGTGCTGTCGGCAGTCAGTGTGATCAGGTCGTTATACAATTTATAATATCCTTCCAGTCTGATCGTACGATCATTCGTAACATATTGATAGTTTGCGATCAGGTGTGTGGCGCGTTCGTAGGTGAGTGGATACTGATCGATGGTATATAGATATGTGGGTTGCGGAGTTTGATAAAATTCGCCATACGCCACATTGACCTGCGCATTTTTCCCGGTTTTAAAAGCCAGGGAAATGCGCGGTGCAATATTTACTTCATCTACAATACTGCTGTATTCAGTGCGCACGCCAATACGTCCTGCAATATCATTAGTGATGAAAATGTCACTTTCAGCAAATCCTGCAGTGTACAGATCTTCAGCAGTGAAACTCAGGTCGCCGGCATGTTGTGTATAATGCATGCGCTGATGTTCTACGCCATAGTGAATGCTTATTTTTTTAGTGATGCTGTTATTAAATCGGATCTTAGCCATCAGGGCGTCATCGTTCTTGCCCACATTAAATCCGTCAATGGTTACTTTGTCAACGTTGTTACTGTAACTTATACCGGCCTGCACACCCCAGTGCTCAGTTAATATGTCACGCCAGGTGGCATTTACATATTGATAATCATTCCCCAGCCAAACATCATCTGTCAAGGGCAGGCTATCTATATCGGGTGAGCGAAGGGCTAAATTGCTCGACTCAAATTGTCCGTATACTTTTAGAATACCGGTTTTCGATGTTTTCTGTCTGAAATACACTGTTGCATCTCCGGCCTCCACACTATTGATCCAGTCGAAGGTGGAAGGTGGAAATACATTATCAAAAAGGCGTAGGTTGGTATAATTCATTCCACCACCCAAAGCAGTTTTGTCCTGGTTGAATTTTTGTGTGTGAAATCCACCGATGAATATCGGCGCCAGTGAGAGTCCCGATGCACTGTATTCCGGCATGTCTTCCGTATTGAGGATCACCGCTGAGGACAATGCCTGTCCATATTCTGCACTATAACCGCCGGTGCTGAACACCGTTCCTTTAAATAAAAATGGCTGAAAGCGGCCGCGACTTGGAATATCCGGTGTGGTTGAATAGAAAGGATTATTCACCACCATGCCATCAATAATGGTTTTTGTTTCATAGTCGCTGCCACCGCGCACGAACAAGCCATCTTCATTTCCCACTTTACTTGCACCCGGAAGGGTTTCGAGTGCACCGTAAATATCGCCATCAGCACCTGCAGTGGTTACGATATCGAGGGGCTTAAGCATGGCATTTTTACGTTCATCGCTTGCTTCAAAAGCGCCTGCAGAAACCACTACGGCATTTAATTCATTGAATTGCTCCTTCAGTTCTATGGTGCGTTCGATC
>JAYRVB010000553.1:0-5426 GCA_041918775.1 Chitinophagales bacterium | reverse complement strand
ACCCCTAATTCTTTCGCTGTCATTTCCATCCACTGACGTGTAGTAAGTTTTTCTTTTGTAGTAGGCACATGCCAAACCTGATTGTAGGCATCAGGCGTATTGCCTAAAATAGCCGTCGCCTTTCCCGCATCCGGCGTATACGTAAACGTGTGTATTTTATCCGGATCACCCATCGCATTCGCCGTCTTCCCTGCTTTCATCGGTTTAGCAGCCATTTCGATCAACGCACTGGTTTGCACACCCGGACCATAAAAATCTGCTGCGCGCACGATCATGGCCGTTAATGCACCACTTTGTATTTCATGCATGATCATATCCACCAGTTGCTTGCGCACTTTACCCTTTTGAGTGGAAGGATTCAGCGGACTATCTTCCGTAAAAAACCCAACCGCCCCTGCATCATAGCTATACACATTATCAAAAAATACCAGTTTCGCCTGATACTTTTTGCAGGCATCGATCACCGCGCGCATAAATGGCGGCCAGGTGTTTTGCCAAACGGACAGTTTGTATTCAAACCCCACCGTAACATAAACAATGCGACTACCCGCTATCGCCCCATCGATCGCAGAAAAATCTGTCAGATCACAGGGATACAACTGATCGGTCTCATGCACTTTTTTCGGATTTCTGCTCACCAGGCGAATGTCCTTTGTATAAACGGCTAACTCCTGAGCCAACGGGATGCCGATCGCACCACCCGAACCTATGATCGTTTGCATATATTGGTTTGACGTATGAAGGTCGTACATATTGTAGACCTCCTCAAATAAATATGTTCAACAGGCATACTACTGTTGCGGTGCTTTGCCAGGTACCGATCAGAAATGCCTGCAATGCTGTCACAATTATTTTAACTGAAATTCTTTTTTTATCTGATCGTATTGCGAGAATGCATCTGCTGGAAATACAAGTCCGAATTGCTCATTCAACTCCGCCATCACTTTATTCTTTTTTTCTGATCCCTCCGGATATCCATTAGCTTCATTGATCTCAAAAAAGATCTTTTCCAGGTATTCTTCAAATGGCTGGTTAAAATACATATCAATAAACCGCAAGCCGGTATCCTCCGCATTCCAAAATGTGTGCTTGATCATACGTGGTCGCAAATGCCAACTTCCCGCAGTAACGCGTACTATTTCATCACCCACCAAAACACTGGCAGTTCCTTCAAGCACGAACATGAGTTCATCCAGCTCTTTATGGTAATGCGGTGGCGGCCCCATCAAACGCGGACCAACAGCAGTTTCTACATTCGAATACACACCACCGGTCATAGCAGATCGAACAAGTGTGCGTATTTGTAAGCCCCCATTATGGGCAAGAGGCTCCTGCGCAGGTAATAAAAATGGCTTGAGCTGATTGGGCGTATCACCTTCTCCGGCAAATACAGTTGAAGAAGTCAGGCCTAATGCCGCCAGCATGCCTGTGTGCAGAATAAAATCTCGTCTTTCCATTGCGCTAAAAATACAAAAAATTTCTCCCAGTGCATTTTAGAAGCTTCTGCTTAAGCAGAGGCTAACAGAACGCATCATTGTTGCGAAAGTGTGTTTACAAATTGTCCATGGATACTGGCAAAGGCAGCACCCTTGTTTATTCGGAAGCTGCATTAATCCTTGTCTAACTCCTTCAGAATTTTTTCAACATCCTCTTCGGTGCTCCGCAATTTTTCCTTACACAGTTCGATCAGCAACGCAGCACGTTTCACTTTTTCGGCAAGTACATCCACAGAAATATCACCCGCTTCAATTTCAGCGACCAATTGTTGCAATTCAGCAAAGGCGTCGGTATAATGTATTTTTTTACTCATGATCTTTTTCAATTTGTTGTATGGTGCTGATGAGCTTTCCTTTTGCCAACTGTGTAGTCAGCACATCACCTGCGTGCACCTGCGTCGGATCCGTAACCACCCGACCATGATGCATCGTAATGCTATATCCGCGTTGTAACACCTGTTTCGGGTCCAGATGTTGAACGGTATTGGCATACAGGTCGAGTTGATGCTGTTGTCGTGTGAGGTATTTTTGGGAAAATGACCGCAGGCTGTGCTTGTGTGTATCCATCGAATACCCCGCCGCGTGCAGGAGCGACAATACGGCCGCCTTCAAACTTTTTCCCTCATAAAAGATGTGCTGTTTCGCATCGTCGAGCAATGCGCGTGAAGCTACATCTATGCGTTTACCTGCTTCTGAAACCGGAACCGCAAACGCATGCACATGTTGGATAAATATTTCAGCCAGCTGCGTTGGTGTAATGGCATTGGTATGCGATACCATTTCAGCTACGGTTTCGTTTGTGCTATGTCCGATCCCCGTGAATACCGGTAATGGAAAATTGCAGATGGCTCTGGCTAATCCATAATGATTGTAACAGGATAAGCCCACATCTCCACCACCACCCCGAATGATCGCCACGGCGTCGAAATGCTGTTTCACTTTTTTTATGCGGCGCAATTGTGCCATGATCTGTTGTGCTGCTTTATCTCCCTGCAACAGAGAAGGAAACAACATGTGAAAGAATGGATATCCGTGAGGATTTTTCGAGATGACCTCCATAAAATCGGCATATCCTTTACTGGTTTCCACAGAGATCACCGCAATGCGTTGCGGCAGAAGGGGTAATTGCAATTGCGCGTTCTTGTTAAAAATACCCTCATGTTTCAATTTTTGTATCGACTCCAGTTTTTCACGCTCCAGATCGCCAAGCGTAAATGTAACATCGATATCGAGGATCCAAAGTGACAGTCCATATACGGCATCATAAGTGACTTTAGCCTTAAAGAGGATCTTGATACCATCTTTCAGCGGTTCCTGTAAAATACTTCTGAATTGCGCATCTATGCGATAATAATCCTCCTTCCACAAAGTGGCTTTCATTTGTGCGATGATACGTCCATCGCGTTTTTCCACCAGCTCGGGGTAACAGTGCCCACTGCGCTGATAGAAATTCAGTTTATTCATTTCTGCCTGTACCCAGAAAATACTTCCATAACGCTCCTGGATGGTACGCGAAATACTTTGTGCTACTTCCTGTAATGAAAAAATGGTACGGTCTTGCTGACGTTCAGGCATAAGGAGGCTAAAGTAATACTCCTGTAGAAATATTGCAATCTGACTCCAAAAAAATACCTTAGCCGTTCAGAAATGCCTTTCCGGAAATAACGGAATTGTCGAGCTCTGCAATTTTTCTCTCGCGACAGAGTGCATAAAATCCTTCGCGCACTTTTTTGAAATCCTGATGAAATGGACAGGGTCTGCGCTCGCTGCATGTATGGAAGTCCAGGCCACACTCGGTAAACATATCCTGACCATCAATGGCTTCTACTACATGAATAACAGGTTGTTCGCGTTGTGCCTCTGTAATATAGAATCCGCCATTCGGTCCTTTGGCGCTGCAGATGATACCGGCACGCACCAGTTTCTGCAACAACTTTCCAACAGTGTGTTCGCTTTCGCCGATGCGATCAGCTATTTCACCAATACTGTATCGTTGACCCGAAGGGTGTTCCACACCTAAAAATATGACGGCTTTGATCGCAGCTTTGCAGGTAACACTCAGCATGTCGCAAAAGTAGTAATTAAAATAAGCACAAAATGGTGACATAAATTACCACGGCCTGTTTCACCGGTGATTGTATGCATGCCCGAATAGATTCTTGTTATTTCAGCGATCGGGTCATAAGGTAGGTCGCCCGATACCGGGTAAGTAATCCACAATTTATCCCTTGTTTGGATGCATGCAATATGTATCTTTATATCAACCAAAACATCTACCTCTCTGCATGCCGTCTGACCAACTGCCCATGACCCCTCCGGGCGATAGATTTCCCTTTCATGACGCCTTACCTCTCGACCAACTCAAAGTATGGGTATTGGCCCCTAAGGTGGAAACCGATGATCCGAATCTGGAGTATTATTACGACTTTACGCAAAGCATACAGGAATACACAAAAACCTTTGCCGAACTGGGTATTCCCTGGGTATGGCAACCGGTTACCATGCACAACTTCCGTCAGGTCATTGACGATATTGCCATGCAACGCACCATAGGTGCCTGTTTTCCGGTGGTGTTCAACATTTGTGATGGTGACGAGGTCAATGGCGCTCCCGGTGTTTCGGTGGTGCATGCACTTGAGGAAAAGAAACTTATTTATACCGGGGCTGATGCCTATTTCTACGAGATCACTACCAGCAAGATCACCATGAAAGAAGCTTTTGATCTGGCACAGGTACCTACGGCAAAATGGGAGGGCATCACTGCACGTGATCAGGACATCAGCGGCATATTTGACAGGCTGGGCCGTCCCTTGATCGTTAAGCCCGCAGTGTCGGGCGGCAGTATGGGCTTATGCGTGAAAAATGTAGTGGAAACGGAAGACGAGTTGCGCGAACAGATCGAAAAGATTTTTGATGGGTATCGCGGTTGGCATTTGTCCAGCGGTGGTATCGTGGTAGAACAATTTGTGAACGGTCCTGAGTTTACTACCATGATCGTTGGCGCCTCTGATCAGCCGCGCAACTGCGTGGTGTATACACCGGTAGAACGCGTGTTTCATCCTTCCCTGCCGGATAAAGAAAAATTCTTATCCTTTGATCGCCTGTGGGAGATCTATGAAGACGAAACGCCCATGCCGGGAGATGAAAACTTCTATAACTATACACGCCCCTCTGTTTCGATGATCAGGAAACTCAAGCGCATCAGTTGGGATGCCTATGTATCCGTGGGCGGAAAGGGGTATACCCGTGTAGACCTGCGTATGGATAAACACAGCGGCAATATTTACGTATTGGAAGTAAATGCGCAATGCGGTTTGAGTGAAGACGAGGACTATACCTCCATAGGTGCCATTTTGCGCATGAGTGATAAATCCTTTACCCAAATGGTGGTAGAGATCATCAATGATGCCGCTCTTCGTTGGATGAAAAAGAACCGCGTGCGCAAATTGGCAAAGTCGTATCGGGCAGCTTAAATTGCATGGAAAGCCAATGGCAGCTATTACCCCGATAAACGCAGATAACATACGTAAGGCTTGTGTGCTCATGCCTGATTACAGCACCTCAGATGTTGATTATCAGCATTATGATCCACAGCGCAACCTCTCAGCATTATTACCGCATGCTCAGGTAGATCACGTGCTTTTAAATAAGCTGACCACCTACAAACAATTAAAGGAACTCAGTAAAAAAGGCTATGATATATTCATCAATCTCTGTGAAGGTTACCTCGACTGGAGTGTGCCTTCCATTGATGTGATCCATTGTTTGGACCTGCTGCAATTGCCATATACCGGTCCGAGTGCATTGCTTTATGATCCTACAAAGGAGTTGATGAAGTATGTGGCCTTTACCTGCGGTGTGGCAACGCCGGCACATGTTCTGGTCAGCTCCATTGATGACCTTGCACTGGTTGTTCCACAACTACAGTTT
>JAYRVB010000552.1:0-2561 GCA_041918775.1 Chitinophagales bacterium | reverse complement strand
GATGTCGCCACACTTGGCGAACTGGATATTTCCAGCTCCATGCGTTTGCCTGAAAATGCCTCTGACGCTCTAACTTCATTAACGGAAATGATTGCCTTTCTAATTGATCATAATTTTGAAAAGCTGATGTGGATTCTCTACCGTATTGATGTAGATGAACAAAAGGCAAAACATCTGTTATCTCAACATGTGCCCGACGAAGCACCAAAATTATTAGCGATGTTGATCCTCCAACGCGAAGAAAAAAAGCAACAGATAAGAGAGGAATTTCAACGCAAAGCTACGGATGAGGAGGATGAGGCGTTGCTTCTGTAAGGGGGTGAAGCGTGTGGAAGTGTGGTGAGTGATTAATGCAAATTGCCACGAATGCACGAATGTACACGAATGTGGGGGTGTGTTCTGATTGGTATTGGGAGGTGAGTGGTGTCCCGATAGGTATCGGGAGGTGAATGGTGAGTGGTGAGTGGTGAGTGATAAATGCAAAATTGCCACGAATGCACGAATGTGCACGAATGTGGGGGGGGTGTTCTGATTGGTATTGGTGGTGAGAAAAAATATGCATTTTACTACACACTTGCACACTTCCATACTTACAAACTATCATTGCGGTAGTGATTCAATGGAAAATGTTATCAGGCGTGTTCCATTTCTCCGCGATGTATGGGCGGCTCACAGTACTTCAATAATAAACACCACTGCCATTACAATAACCGTTACTACTTTCACAAAAGTGCCTGCTAGGAATCCGATGAATGAGCCCCAGGCGGAGCGGAAGGCTTTGTTGGTGTCGTGTCGATCGTGGATCAGTTCGCCGATAAAGGCACCTGCGAAGGGTCCGAGGATGAGCCAAAGTGGTTGTGGTGGAATGAAGATGCCCAGGATAGTACCTACCGTAGCTCCGTTTTGTCCGGCTTTGGTGCCACCAAACTTTTTCGTGCCGTAGGTTGGAATATAATATTCCAAAATGCCCAGGATCACTACCACGACGCCCCAAATGATGAGGAAGGAAGAAGAAAACTGCGCAAAGGAAGAAAAATGCACACACAAAAATCCTCCATAACACAAAGGCGGACCGGGCAATATCGGCAGAAAACTCCCACCAATGCCGCCAAGCATCAATACGATGGCCAATATGAGCAATAGAATGTCCAAGTTCAGTAGAAAATAATGTCAGGGCCTATTGTTGTAACTTTGTAAAGTTAATCGAACTGAATGAAAATTGCAGCTAATGACCCTTCCCGTACTTCCTGGGTGCCGGTAAAACCGGGAAGTGATTTTCCGATACAAAATTTACCCTTTGGGGTGTTTATTCACGAAGGCAGACCTCCTCATGTAGGCGTGGCCATCGGCGATTTTGTGCTTGATCTGTATGCATTGCGTGCTGCGGGTTTTTTATCGGAATTTGATCTTACGGATTCCATGCTCGAATCTACAAACCTGAATAATCTGATCCGGATCGGGAAGCAAAAGATGCGTAACCTGCGTGATCATCTTTCCTACTTACTCAGTGCCGACCAAACTGAATTGCAAAACTTTCAGGAGGTATACGGTAATATCCTGATCGAAATGGATAAGGTGGAAATGTTGTTGCCGGTGATGCCGGGTGATTACACCGATTTTTATTCCAGTATCGTGCATGCCACGAATGTGGGCAGTATGTTTCGTCCCGACAATCCGTTGATGCCAAACTGGAAACATTTACCGGTAGGTTATCATGGCAGGAGTTCGTCGATGATCGTAAGTGGTGAGTCTTTTCATCGGCCGATGGGACAAACCATCATTAAAGATGGAGATCCACCAATTTTCGGTCCTACGAAACAATTAGACTTTGAGTTGGAGATGGCCTTTATCACTTTTGACGGCAAACCACTCGGGCAGCGCATCAGCACAGCAGAAGCAGATGATTATATTTTCGGGATGGTGATCTTTAACGATTGGAGTGCAAGAGATATTCAACGTTGGGAATATGTGCCACTTGGTCCATTTCTTTCGAAAAATTTTGCCAGCAGCGTGTCGCCATGGGTGGTCACGTTAGATGCACTCGAACCATACCGCACTTCCGGTGATGTGCAGGATCCTGCTGTATTACCTTATCTGCAATACGATGGTCACAAGCATATCGATATTCAATTAGAAGTATCGATCACTGCGGAAGGTGCAGAACCATTTGTGGTTTGCGAAAGCAATTATAAAAACATGTATTGGACCATGGAGCAACAGCTTGCGCACCAAACGGTAAATGGGTGTAATGTGCGCGCAGGCGATATGTATGCCAGTGGCACCATCAGTGCGCCACATCCGAATGGATATGGCAGTATGTTAGAACTCACCTGGCGAGGCACAAAACCCCTGAACCTTCCCAATGGCAGTACCAGAAGTTTTATTGAAGATGGCGATACCGTAACGATCAAAGCATGGTCAGACGCGAGCGGCGTTCGGATCGGCTTTGGTGCTGTGTATGCTCAGGTATTACCTGCCATTCCATTTCCTTAATCATTTGTAATTACGCATGAAGATCAATCCGGCAGAAATGCCCATTCCGAAACTGCATCAATATATTT
>JAYRVB010000551.1:0-4511 GCA_041918775.1 Chitinophagales bacterium | reverse complement strand
GTAACAATGCCGGAATACCCACCAAGGGCATCGATTTCCCGCACGATCTGTCCCTTCGCCACGCCACCCATTGCGGGGTTGCAGCTCATTTGGGCGATGGTTTGCATGTTCATGGTGACCAACAGCACGCTAGACCCCATATTGGCGGCTGCAGCTGCTGCTTCACATCCGGCGTGACCGGCTCCTACTACGATGACATCGTATTCTTTGAACATGATGGTGCAAAGTTACGAGAATGTGTTCAGGTGTTCATGTTGGTGAGGGACCTTCTTGTTTCACGTGGAACATTGTTTAGTTAGCAAGTTAGCAGGTTAGCAAATGGAGCACAGCGATATCCCGACCCTTCGGGATTAGCAAGTTGCGGATTAGGGAGGGTTTGTTGAAGGTTGGGGGTTGAGGGTTTTATTGTTTCACGTGGAACATTGTTTAGTTAGCAAGTTAGCAGGTTAGCAAATGGAGCAAAGCGACATCCCGACCCTTCGGGATTAGCAAGTTGCGGGTTGGGGAGGGCTTGTTGAAAGTTGGGGGTTGAAGGTTGCGGGTTTGTGGAGTTTTGAGGGTTTAGGGTTTGAGGGTTTCACGTGGAACTATTTACCTGTATCGCGTGGATTGGTGATGCGGGTGGCAGTTTTTTGGGGTTTGGGTCTGATTTTCCATTTAGGGTTGTTTACCAGATGAGGGCGCTGGATAGTAAACTAAACTTTTTCACACAAAGGTGCGAACTAAGCTGATGATTGATTTCGCGCGGATACCGAAAGCTATTGGGAGTGGAGCATGCGGAGGTTTAGGTGGATTGGTGAGTTGAAGCGAAAGGGTGGGTCAGTAAAATTTACATGGAGAAGTTCTGACCATATAAATAAAACCTTGGAAACGAGGTAAATACTATGTGTATGGATTAATATATGCAAATCGATAACCGCGCTAGGTTGATGTTAATAGACATCAATTTCTTGTGTAAACACATCGTCGATGTTGCATAACTATTTCATTATCAACAGGTTATGTAGAAATCAAAGAAATATTTGCCTATACATTGACAGGCCAGCAGCTTGGTGCCTGGATAGCGGCACAAGATGACGAAGGCGCGATCCGCATATATACAGCCAATTTAGCAAATGGCGTATATGTATTGGAAATCGTGTTGGATGACCGGAGGATAAGCAGGAAGGTGATCATTGAGCGATAAAGAAAAACGGCCACGTCTCTTGAACCAATAATGTTGTGTTTATAAAACACGCACGCCTCTGAGTTGCTGTATTTATATTGTTGTGCGATGGAAATACAAAGGAACGCTGAGCCTGCGGCCGCTGATTTGGCGGATTAACGCTGATTAATTCATGTATTTCTTAACGAATTGACGAATTAACGAATTAACAAATTACACTCCGTGCCCTTTGTGTCCCTGTATTTTTAGTACTGTCACGAAAAATATATGCGGTTACGAGATGCTTTGTTGTAGTTAATTGACTATGTTTTTATTTGGAGCAGAGTTGTTTTTCACGCGAAGGCGCGAATCCCGATAGCTATCGGGAGCGAAGACGCGATATATGCAGTTTCCCGCGGAGGAATGTGGTTGGAGCTTGGAGTGCATTTTTTTAAGTGATCGTAAAATAATTAAATTGTAGTGCAGGATTGTTGCTTTGATGCATGCGTGTTTTTTTATTGCATCAAATCGAATGCATGAAAGAACTATGATAATAACCGATTGTTAAATTCAGTAAATAATTTGATAAAATGCGCTATATGCAATATATTAGCAAAACCAACAAGCGCCTGACGCTGTAGATGTTGGAATGTCCTGAACCCTGTATGCTTCAGGGTTTTATGCACGCACGTGCCGGTGTATTCCGGTTCCCCGATGTATTAACCAATTAAATGCTTTAACATGAAATTAGATTTTCAGGGTAATGCTACACAATTGACGCTCGGTGTAGAAATGGAATTACAAGTGCTCGATGCATCCACCTTGTTGTTGATCCCACGCAGCAGCGAGATCATTCAGGCATTGCAGTCGCCACAACTGGCGAAGGAAATGTTTCGCAGCACATTGGAAATTGTAACAGGGATATGTAATGATGTACATCATGTGCATGATGATTTTGTTCGATCACTTGAAGCGGTCAGGGAATATGCAGGAAAAAACCATATTCGTTTTGCCGGAACGGGTACACATCCGAAGGCGATGTATCAGGACAGGATCACCAGTGCAGGAAAACGCTATCAGGACCTTATGGACAGAAATCAGTGGCTGATCAGGCGCATGGCGGTTTATGGATTGCATGTACATATTGGTATGCGCGATGCGGATACCTGTATGCGATTCAATCATTTTTTTCTGCGCTTTGTACCTCACCTCATTGCACTAAGTGCATCATCGCCGTTTTGGCAACAGGCTGATACGGGGTTGGCTGCTGCACGACCTACAATGTATGAAGCACACCCTACCAGCGGCATTCCTTATCTGGCGAAAAACTGGGCCGATTTTGAACGGGTGTATCATTCGATGATCAACACGGGTTCGATCGAAAGTATGAAGGACATCTGGTGGGATATCCGACCGAGTCCCGGATATGGCACGCTTGAACTGCGAATGTGCGATGGTCCGGCCACGCTGTTGGAACTTGAAAGTATCGTTGCTTTTGTGCACCTGCTGGCGCATTGGTTTCAGGATAATGGGGATGCGTATTTTGCGGAACACCAGGCGATTCCCGACAGATGGGTCTTACGCGAAAATAAATGGCGCGCCATCCGCTACGGCACAGAGGCGGAGTTGATCGACCCGGACACTTTGCTTACCGAACCGGTTGCGGAAATTCTTTATGCATGGATGCATCGACTTGCGCCCTACATCAACACCCTGCGCTACGAAAAATATGCCGACACGATCATCTCCATCTTACAACATGGCAACAGCGCCCGGCGACAAAGAAACATATTCACCCAAACAAGATCACTCGACGATGTAGTAGCCCACAACGTCCGCGAATGGGAGCTCGGCTACCCGCTTTGGGAAAGTTAAACGATCACATTCTTTTGAGCTCATGTATTTATTTTGCTTAATGATAGAAATACAAAGGAACGCTGAGCCTGCGGCCGCTGATTTGGCGGATTAACGCTGATTAATTCATGTATTTTATTAACGAATTGACGAATTAACAAATTAACGAATTACCCTCCGCGCCCTCTGTGCCTTCTCCGTGCCCTTTGTGACCTGTATTTTTTGTACTGTCACGAAAAATATATGCGGTTACGAGATGCTTTATCGTAGTTAATTGACTTTGTTTTTGTTTATAGCAGAGTCATTTTTCACGCGAAGGCGCAAAGGCGCGAATCCCGATAGCTATCGGGACACCACTCACCTATTTACCTTGTAGCACAGCGAAAGTCCGCAGATCCGGAATCATTGCATTTTCATCATCGCCAACGCCATTTCTTCCATTTTGCGCATTTCTGATGCGTCGGTTTTTGATTTGTCGTTGTAGCCGAGTAGGTGTAATACCCCATGTGCCATTACGCGATGGAGTTCGTCTTCGAACGTTACTTTGTAAGCCGCAGCATTTTCTTTTACGCGGTCGACACTAATGAAAATATCACCGCTGATATAATGGCCTTCGTTGTAATTAAAGGTGATGATGTCGGTGTAGGTATCGTGTTGGAGATATTGTTTATTTACTTCCAACAGATAATTATCAGAACAAAAAATAAAGGTCAGGTTGCCCGGAAATTTGTGTTTTATTCCGATCACATGCTCCAGCCAGATGGTGGTGCGTTCTTTTTCCTTTAATCGGAATTTGGTTTGTGTGGAGGCGTATTGGATACCGGTCATAGTGCACGCAAAGGCGCCAAGTTAGTTTAAGGTGAATGTATCAGCGTTGATCAATGTGCTCAGTGTCATCAGCGTGCTATTGTAATTAATTACAGCCGAAACTGAATCTCCACCATCGACCCGTCGTTCGAAAAAATCACCATATCACTCAATTGTTTCATGAGAAACACCCCGCGACCGCCTACTTCTTCAATATGTTCCGGACTCGTTGGGTCGGGGAGGTTGTTGTAGTCGAAGCCCTTGCCTTGATCTTTTACACAGCAGCAGAGCGTGTGTCGCTCGGCGCGGATCATGATGGTGACTTCCTTGCTCGGATCGGCCTGATTACCGTGCCAGATCGCGTTGTTTACCGCTTCAGTCAAACACACCAACATATTGCCATACAGCTCGTCTGCTATGGGCAAACGCCTGCGCAGATCCTCAATGAAAGGTTCTACTAGGGTAATGTTCGTGGGCTGGGACTTTAAGCAGAGTTGTTCAGATACCACTTTTGCCGACATGCCGGATGCGGTTTTAATAGGTGATGGACCGCAAATATTCTTCTACGAGATTTTTGTAAAAAGGTTTTAAATCCGGCGAAACAGTTTTATACAAATCGAGCTCGGCGGCCCGCTTCCTTAGGTACTCCTCGATCTCAGGCGGCACGGGGCGAGAAATTTCCTGAGCGGTATTGCTCTGCCTTTCG
>JAYRVB010000550.1:0-2476 GCA_041918775.1 Chitinophagales bacterium | reverse complement strand
TAATCTTCACACTTCCACACCTCGACACTTCCACACCTCGACACTTCCACACCTCGACACTTCCACACCTTCACACTCCTCAATTTGCACATCTGCACATTTGCACATCTCTAATTTCACACTTCCACACCTTCACACTTCCACACTCTCCTACCAAAATGCCCAAAAGAACGACTACCTAAGTGCCTCACTAATGACGATGGCATTATGCTTCACCATACCCAAGTAAGTGCCTTCCGCTGTTCCCTTCGCTCCCATCGCATCGCTATACAAAACACCGCCCTGTTTAATAGGATGTCCTTTTTGCGCACAGCCTTCCATTACCGCCTGTATGGATTTTTCACTTACACTGCTTTCCACAAAAACTGCTTTGATGGAATCAGTAATGATCAGGTCTACCATATCCGTAATATCTTTTAATCCGAATTCAGCAGCGGTGGAAATTCCCTGCAATCCTTTTACCTGTATGCCATATGTTTTGCCAAAATATCCGAATGCATCGTGCGAGGTGATCAATATCCGATTTGCTTCAGGTATCGAAGCGATCAACGTGCGCACGGTGTCATCCAATGCACGTAATTCTTCAAGATAGGCTGCCGTACGCGCTGCATAATATTCGGCATGCTCAGCATCCTGCTCCTGTAACT
Organism: Chitinophagales bacterium; assembly: GCA_041918775.1. Classification (GTDB taxonomy): domain Bacteria; phylum Bacteroidota; class Bacteroidia; order Chitinophagales; family BACL12; genus UBA7236. The sequence goes on along the minus strand of JAYRVB010000550.1, from coordinate 1,829 downwards.
TTTGACCTATCAGCGCCACACAACGCATCCAAAGCTGCACATCAAACCACAGGTGCGGATCATGGGTTACCGATGTACCTGTCGAGGAAGTAACGCGCAACAAACTGTCCGGAACGGCATCAGACACCGCAAACACGGGTTTGTCTTCCGACAACCTGTCAAAGATCTCCTGCATCTTGCCTTCCAGGTGTAAGCCATTGTAAAACACGAGATCTGCGGCGCGTAAAGTGCTGAGATCACCCTGCGTGGCTTTATACAGATGCGGGTCAACCCCCGGTCCCATCAGGGTGCTTACTTCGGCTTTGTCGCCTGCGATCACGGCAACCGCATCGCCGATCATGCCCGTGGTAGCCACGATCTTAAGTTTGCCGGAATCTGCTGTACCGGAGGGCTCACAGGCCATTATGCCGATAGCAACCAGGAGTATGATGAATATGCCTGAACGCATGATATGCTTGTTTAGGCACAAAGATACCTAAAATTTAGATAAGTCTAAAAAATAATTTCGAAAAACATAAAAAACGCGCTTCGCGGTCATAAGTTGTAACTTAGCACCCCTATGAAACAGCCCTTTGCGATTGGTGATGCTCTGGTGTATACCAAAGTGGTGCAGGCAGATCAGGTAGCAGCCTTCGAGAGTGGGGTGGTGCACGAGGTGTATGCCACTTTCCACCTCACCAAGGATGCGGAGTGGAGCACCCGACTGTTTGTTTTGGAAATGAAGGAGCCTGACGAAGAGGGTATCGGTACCTTTATTGAAGTGTATCACCGCTCTCCTGCAAGGGTAGGCAGTGAGGTTACTTTTACCGCCACGCTGGAAGAAGTGAACGGTCACGAGATCATTTGCTCTTTCAAAGCAACCTGTGGCGAGCGACTTATTGCCGAAGGCCGCACCGGACAAAAGATCCTCAAAAAAGAAAAGATCAACAGACTCCTCGAAAAAATATCGTTGCCATGAAGCCGCAGGAATTGAATGTCAGAAATAAACGCGCAACTTTCGAGTTCGAGATCATCGACAGCTATGTTGCGGGTATCATGTTGCGTGGTAGCGAGATCAAGAGTGTACGCGATGGCAGGGTAAGTATGAACGATGCCTATTGCCAGTTTCGCGATGGCGAACTCTGGGTGAAAAATTTAAATATCTCCGAATATAAACAGGCAACAATATGGCAGCATGAACCTCTGCGCATGCGCAAACTCCTGTTGAGTAAAAAAGAACTGGCCAAATTACTCGCCAAAGTAAAAGAACGCGGCTTCACCATCATTCCCCTGCGCCTGTTCATGAACGAACGCGGCTACGCCAAATTAGAGATCGCTCTCGCCCGCGGTAAAAAAACCCACGACAAACGCGCCTCCATCAAAGAAAAAGACCAAAAAAGAGATTTGGATAGAACGATGGTTAGGTATAAGTAGGCAAAAAAAGATTCGAAGATTCGAAGGGTTGAAAATTAAGATTCGAAGATTTGAAGATTCGAAGGGTCAAGGAGTAAAGATTCGAAGGATCAAATAAATAAGGATAGGTAATGCAACATTTGTCCTATTATTTTTTTTTTTCATCATTTACATGCATTTTCACTCACAACTCACCTCCCGATAGCTATCGCATAGCAGTCAACCAACAATGTAATAGTCTCGGGATTTCTCAGACATTTTTGTGCTAAGGGGTTGAACCTGATGGGGTTAATTCGATATTTATCCGAACAACACGAATTCGACCCCAGAGGGGTCGCATATTTTTAGAACTATTATGCAACGCATTACATCCCGACCCCAGAGGGGTCGCATATTTTTAGAACTATTTTGCAGGGCATTACATCCCGACCCCAGAG
>JAYRVB010000549.1:0-3672 GCA_041918775.1 Chitinophagales bacterium | reverse complement strand
TAATACTTTTGAATCGGCTTTAGTGATCGACTAAAATGCATTGACAAAAAGGCTGAAAGGCCTGATGGCAAAGGGTTTAGGTCGTAAGAGCCAATAAACTATCATTTATACCTTAACTAAAATATTCACAAAACCTTAAATCACGACTATTATGGCAATCATCTTTTCACTCCTGATGTCCCTCGGTTTGATCTCAAACAACACAAGCGTTGACAATGGTCATATGGGCGCAAACAAGTTTGATAACCCGTATGCGGATTACTCACGTGGGACTGTTGAGTGGGATGAAACTCATTAATAGTGAATTAAGGTAAGTTTTAGAATGGCCGATAAAGCCGCCTAAAACCTGCTTAAAGATACGATCTGTTAATTTATTAACAGAATTATATACTTATGTGCCTGACAATCAGGCAGATGTGGGTTCTCTATGTCCAAAAATGGATGTTAGAGAACTCATTTTTTTTCCTTGATTTGAGGGTTTGCCCGTCCGACCTTAGCATCATCAATGGCAGAGATGCCGAGGCTAAAACAAAAACGAACGGGTATATGATTCACACACGCGCAATTAACGACACGACGCAAAAAGTGAAACTGGCGGCAGTCAGAGAATCTTTGGCCGAACTTTATTGCCCGGCTGATGGCTGGAAGATCTTTCATAGATTCCGGTGGAACACGACACTACCGGATATGATCATCCAGAAGGAAGGCAGGCACGGTCGCGAAAGAATTCTCGTAGGATTGCTGCTTACCCCGGGATCGGATCTTACGCGCGATGAGATCGATTCATTGACTTACCGCTTACAGCACGACATGGCTCAAAGTTCTAAATGTATCCTGGTGGTGGAGGACGACGCCGCTGCCCGGATCGTTTCCGACACAATGCCTGTTTTGTCACTGCAGGACATGCTGGAGCACAAGATACAGGCCGCGAAACCGAAGCTTGTTGCTTGATTTAACCCCTTAATTCCTAATTCTTCAGGATTTCGTGGCCCATTTTATCTCTCTTCACGAGTAGATAGCTTTCATTGTGTGCATTGGGCAATATCTCTATTGGGGTATTGCCCATTATTTCTAACCCATACCCCTTTAAGGCAACGCGTTTGCGCGGGTTATTGGTTATCAGGTTTATCTTGCGTATACCCAGATCGCGTAAGATCTGTGCGCCTACGCCGTAATCGCGCTGATCCATCGGGAAGCCAAGCTCTAAATTGGCTTCCACGGTGTCGCGCCCCTGCTCCTGGAGTTTGTAGGCTTTGAGTTTGTTGAGTAAACCGATACCGCGACCTTCCTGCTGCATATATAATAATACACCACTGCCATGCTTTTCGATCATGGCCATGGCGGCATGCAGCTGATCGCCGCAATCGCAACGCAGTGAACCGAGGATATCGCCCGTGGCACAACTGCTGTGCACACGCACCAGTACTTCTTCCTCGTCATGCCATTCGCCTTTTACCAGGGCCATGTGCACATCGCCGGTGGTGGTTTGGGTGTAGGCGTGCAAAGTGAAATATCCGTATTTAGTCGGCAACTGCACCACTTCTTCTTTATGAATAATGGTTTCAGTTTGCAGTCGGTATTCGATCAGGTCTTTGATGGAGATGATCTTCAGGTCGAATTTTTTGGCCACCAGGATCAGATCACTGAGTCGCGCCATGGTGCCGTCTTCATTCATGATCTCTACCAGTACGCCCGCAGGTTCAAAACCCGCCATGCGCGCGAGGTCTATCGTAGCCTCGGTATGTCCGGCACGACGCAGTACGCCGCCTTTTTTTGCGCGCAAGGGAAAAATGTGTCCCGGACGGGCAAGGTCTTTCGCGGTCATCTCGGGATTGATGAGGGCTTTTATGGTTAGTGCGCGATCTGCCGTGGAAATACCGGTGGTACAACCATGTCCGATCAGGTCGACCGAAACCGTGAACTGCGTGCTATGCAGGGCGGTATTGTCGTCGACCATCAGATTGAGCTCCAACTCATCGCAACGATCTTCGATCAGCGGCGCACAGATCAATCCACGCCCATGCGTAGCCATAAAATTGATGATCTCGGGAGTTACGTTGCGCGCGGCGGTGATAAAATCACCCTCGTTCTCGCGATTCTCGTCGTCAACCACAATGATCAATTTACCATTGCGAATATCTTCTATGGCTTCAGGGATGCTGTGTAATGTAAAGTCTTCCATGCTTATTCAGGCATTGATGTTTCGTTGCGTTGGGCTCCAGGCTCCGCTGCTGATTCCTCTCATATATTTCCAAAAACCGATGAGGAGGGCAAGGTTCATCATATAGAAATAGGCCACCAAACGGAGTGCAAAGGTATGTATATTCATTCGCACCAGCAGCCTGTCTATAAAAGGTGAAAGTATACCCCCTATTTGCAATATGAACGCCACTTGAAAAAAAAGGTTCTTATCCCACAGGAAACAGCTGGTCAACAAGGCGATCAGCAGAAAAAACGGCCCCAGCCAGCGCAACACCTTGTGCGACCAAAAACTGAAACCCGCGCCGGTCAAAGGTTTGAGTAACATGCCCTTGTACACCCCCAGGTTTTGAAAATTCCCTGCCGAAATGCGCACCTTGCGTTTGAATTCTTCCTCCACCGCATTGCTCACATCCTCATAGGCCAATGCCTCCAGGTCGCAGATGGCGGCATATTTTTGTTTGATGACATACAGGGTGATGTAAAAATCTTCCATGAGGAAATTGCGCGGAATTTCCGGAAACAGGCTGCGACGAATCGCATAACAGGCACCGAAAGCGCCCATGGTGCTGCCCCAGAGCACGCCCTCATAATATTTCATGTAATTCTCGCGTCGAATATAGGTTTCTTCCTGATGCGAGATCCCATCGTGCCGCATGCCGGTGTTCACGATATTGGCGCCCACCAGACCCACTTTCGGGTCGTTGAAATGTTTTACGAGGTGGGGAATGGTGTCGGGTGTAAATAAAATATTGGCATCGGTGGGGATCAAAATATCGGCATCGATCTCCGGCGCGAGTGCATTGAGGATGGCACTTTTTCCGGTGCGACCACCAAAGCGCTTAAAGCGAATATTGAGGCCTTGTTGCTGCAATTCGGCAATGATGGCATCGGTTTGATCACTCGAGGCATCACTTCCGATCCAGAGGGTCAGTTTATCTGCCGGATATCTGGTATCAAATACAGACAATATCTTTTGGCGGATCACCTTTTCTTCGTTGTAAGCCGCCATGAATACGCTTACTGTAGGGGCGGGGGAGGGAAGGGCACCGCGTGCAGGCAGCGAAAAATTACCTGCGAACAATTTCAGAAGCAGAGGATACAAGACATAGGAGTGCAATAAAGCCCCCACGCAAATCCAAAACAGCAATTGCATGATCATTGTGGTAGCAAAGTTTGATAAAATCGGGTTAATTGCATGCCCAGTTGAGGTGTATCTAAATGGGTGCGCACAAATGCCCTCGCCTCGCGACCCAGTGCAAGCGCACGTTCGGGGTGATCGAGCAGTTCGCTCACTGCCTGTGCAAAATCTTCAGGGGTGTCGGCTATGATGAGGTGTGCCTGCAGTCCTTCGGGCATGCCCGATGCGCCTTTTGAGGTGGTAACAACCGCTTTGCCTGCTGCCATGGCATCCACCACTTTTATTTTCATTCCACTGCCCGATAGCAGAGGCACGATACAGATGAGTTTATC
>JAYRVB010000548.1:0-2477 GCA_041918775.1 Chitinophagales bacterium | reverse complement strand
ATCACCGGATTATATATTTTCAGCGATGGGGATGATATCCTCACACTCTCCGACGAATTTGAATCGCGCGTATTCAACGTGCTCACCCTTACCAACAACGAAATGACCTTAGAGGATCGCAACGCCGATAACAATCAGGTTTATTATTTCGAAGCGGTGTTATAAGCCGCTTATGTTCTCTTCGGATACAGACAATAAAAAAACGCCCCGGGTTACAGGGCGTTCTTAGCTATTTTTGATGTGCGTCTTACTTCGACTGACGCTTCACATCTCCTTTGTCTTCATATGTTTTGAATACTGCAGCCGGGTCATATTTTTTCACGGCCTTTCCTTTGCGGATGATCTTAATGTGGTTGATGGTATCACCTTGTGCGATCGCGTTCACCACGTCTTGTCCTTCCACTACGTGACCAAACACAGCATGCTTGCCATCGAGCCATGGTGTTTCTTTATGTGTGATAAAGAATTGACTGCCATTGGTGAATTTACCGGCATTGGCCATAGATAAAATTCCGGGACCACTGTGCTTGAGGTCACTGTGAAATTCATCCTTGAATGCATATCCCGGACCACCGGCGCCAGTGCCATTTGGATCACCACCCTGGATCATGAAGTCGGCGATCACACGATGAAATTTGAGGCTGTCGTAATAAGGAGTGCCCAAAGGTTTGGCACTGTTCTGAATTTTGCCCTCAGCAAGACCCACAAAATTGGCCACGGTCAGAGGCGCTTTTTGAAACTCCAGGAATAAAAGGATATTGCCTTTTGAGGTTTGCACTTCTGCATACAATCCATCGGGTAAATGTTTGTACTTTTTCTTATCGCTTTGAGCAAATGTAAAGCTGTGTAAGAGTACGGCGAGTAATAAAAATACACCTGTCTTTTTCATGTCTGTTTATTTATGATAAATGCTGTTGTATAGCTTACTTATTCCGGGTTCCTTCCATCCTGTGCATCGTCTGCAGGAGGGACTGAGAAGAAACTCGCCAGATTTGATAGCAAATTTCGTTCCGTTTCCTCCAAACTCAGCCTGGAACTGCCTCCTGAGGCGTTCTTGTGCCCTCCGCCGTTGTAAAACTGTCTGGCAAACTGCTCAACGTTCACGTCGCCCTTCGAGCGGAAGGAGATCTTGATCTTGTCTTTGTCTTCGGTAAACAATATGGCAATGTCCACATCACGCATGGCCAGTGGCAGGTTGACGATACCTTCTTTGTCACCAATGCTCAATGTATATTGTTCAGCTTCACGCATACTTATGCTCATGAACGCGGTTCGGTACTCAGCAATAAGTTGCAGTTTTTGCGACAAAAGGTAGCCGATGAATCGCAAACGATTTTCACCGTATTGATTATACAGGGCATTGTGAATTTCATCCACCTGCAATCCAAACTCCATGAGCTTGCCTGCGATCGCATGTACTTTCGGCGTAGTATTGCTGTACTGAAAAACACCGGTATCCAATGCGATGCCGGCATACATACATGCAGCCATATCCTTATCGATCAGATGTGCATCGCCGGCCATATGGATAAATGTATATACCAGTTCAGCGGTAGAACTCGCCTGGTCGTCCCATAAACGATACTGCGTAAAATCATCCGGCTCGCGATGATGATCTATCATCACACTTACAAAAGGCTGATAGAGTTTTTGCACGTCCTCACCCAATGCCTCAATACGCTTCATGGCATTGAAATCGAGAAAGAAAATACAATCCGTTTGTGTCAGTATCGCGAAGCAGGTTTTGCGATTGCGTTGATGCACATACACATTTTTGCTGCCGGGCATCCAATCCAGAAAGTCGGGGAAATCGTCAGGAGCGATCACATTGGCGGTGTGTCCTTTCTTCTCCAGATACTTCTGCATCGCCAGGGCCGAACCTATAGCATCACCATCCGGCCGAACGTGCGTGAGCAGGGCGATTCGACGCGGTGTTTGCAAATAGCTGAATAATGCTTCCAGTGCCATAGCGGTGAATGGGCTACGAAGGTCGCCAATTTTTAGTTTTATTAAAAATGGCCGAAGCAAATTCCTATCTTTGCGCCCGAAATACTTAGATATGTCAGGAAATATCACATTAACCATGATCAAACCCGATGCAGTAAAAAAGAACTACATCGGCGGCATTTTGAAAATGATCAACGACGCGGGCTTCCGTATCGTTGCCATGAAATACACCAAACTGAGCCCTGAAAAAGCCGGCGAATTTTATGCAGTGCATAAAGAACGTCCTTTTTATGGCGAACTGGTAGACTTTATGAGCTCAGGTCCGATCGTTGCAGCCATTCTCGAAAAAGAAAATGCAGTGGAAGACTTCCGCAAACTCATCGGCGCTACAGATCCAAGTAAAGCTGAAGAAGGTACCATCCGCAAAATATACGCCTCCAGCATTGGCGAAAATGCCGTGCATGGAAGCGACAGTGATGCGAATGCGATCATCGAAGGCGACTTCCATTTCAGCAAAGTGGAACGCTTCT
>JAYRVB010000547.1:0-2737 GCA_041918775.1 Chitinophagales bacterium | reverse complement strand
GGTGATGTCCTGCATATTCTGATGCTTGAGCAATCCCGCAAATCGCGGTTTTGTGGTGATACCGCGCGCTTTGGCTTCTTTTGGATCGAGTAATTCGCCCATCACCACCATAGGTCCGAACTTGCCCATACGCACAGAAATCGGTTCGCCGGTTTCCGGGTGTTCGCCCAGGATACGTTCACCGGTAACACGCTGTGCCGTTTGTGTGGTGATCTCGAGGTGTTTATGAAATGGCTTGTAAAATTCGTCGATCATGTGATGCCATTCGCGTTTGCCGATGGCGATCTCATCAAATTGCTCTTCGACATTTGCCGTAAAGCTATAATCCAGAATTTGCGGGAAATTCGTGGTAAGAAAGTCAGTCACTAAAATACCGAGATCTGTCGGGAACAATTTCATGCGCTCTGCACCATAATTCTCCTTCACTACCCTTCTTTCCACCGCATTTTTCGCGATCACAAATTGCACCACATCGCGTTCCATACCCTCTTTATCCTTCTTCTCAACATATTCGCGTTTCTGAATCGTTGAAATTGTTGGTGCATAGGTTGAAGGTCTGCCGATACCTAATTCCTCCAATTTTTTCACAAGGCTTGCTTCTGTATATCGTGCTGAAGGTTTCGTGAATTTTTGTGCGCCTTCCATCTCCACTAAAGTGAGTGGCATATGCACCTGCAGTGGAGGCAATATGGTAGCTTCATCATCTTTTTCATCCTCCAATGCTTCGGTATACACTTTCAAAAAACCATCGAATTTGATCACTTCACCTTTCGCGGCCAATTGTTCGCTTCGGGAGGAAACCTGAATATCTACGATCGTTTTTTCCAGCTCGGCATCAGCCATTTGCGATGCCATGGTGCGTTTCCAGATCAGTTTATACAATCGTTTCGCATCATTTTCGCCGGGCACATCCGAATTCTCCATGTAGGTAGGACGTATCGCTTCGTGTGCTTCCTGTGCGCCGGAAGATTTTGTTTTATACTGACGCGGATGCGCATATCGCTCTCCATAATTATTAACGATCTCCGATTTTGCCGCATCAATGGCCTGTTGACTCAGGTTCACGGAGTCAGTACGCATATAAGTAATATACCCTTCCTCATACAGTTTCTGCGCGATCAACATGGTGCGCGAAACGCTGAAGCCAAGTTTATTACTCGCTTCCTGTTGCAAGGTTGATGTGGTAAAAGGCGCTGATGGCGTGCGTTTGGCGGGTTTCACCGTAATATTGGCCACCGAAAAGGAGGCGCCGATGCAGTCCTGCAGGAATTGTTGCACAGAGGCTTCATCCTCCAGTTTTTGCGGAAGCTCGGCCTTTAACTGATATTTTTTACCCTGCGCATCCGTAAGGGTGAACAGTGCGGTGATCTTGAATGTTGCCTGTGACTGAAATTTATTGATCTCCTGTTCGCGCTCCACGATCAATCGCACGGCAACTGATTGCACGCGACCGGCGGAGAGCGACGTTTTCATATTGATCTTGCGCCAGAGCAGTGGCGACAATTCAAACCCCACAATTCGATCGAGGATGCGGCGTGCCTGCTGTGCATCAACCAGATCGATATTGATATTGCGCGGATTATCTACTGCATTCTGGATGGCTTTCTTGGTGATCTCGTGAAACACAATGCGTTTTGCTTTGCGCGCATCCAGTCCCAACACTTCACATAAATGCCACGAAATGGCCTCTCCCTCGCGGTCTTCATCCGTTGCGAGCCAGATCTCTTCAGCACTTTTCGCAAGTTTTTTCAGTTCCTTGACCAAAGCTTCTTTATCGGCCGAAATGATGTATTTCGGTTCATAATTATTCTTGAAGTCAATCCCAAAATCCGCTTTATCGAGATCACGGATATGGCCGTAACACGACTTCACCACAAAGTCCTTACCCAGGAATTTTTCTATGGTTTTGGCCTTTGCCGGCGACTCAACTATCATCAAATTTTTCCCCATAACGGCACGTATCTAGGGTGCAAATATACTTTTCTGCCAAACAAAACAACCTTTGGCCTGTTCAAAGGCCGTGCTTTGGCAAACCAATTTCACCCGGTCATTGTTGCACAACTTGTAACTTTGCAACCCAATTTCAAGCGCATGGCGATAACAGAAGCAAGCATACTTTCGGCACTTTCCAATGTGGATGATCCGGATCTGCACAAGGATATTGTAAGCCTTGGCATGGTAAAAGATATTGTGATCGAAGGCCTCAAAGTGCGCTTCACCGTTGAGTTGACCACCCCTGCCTGCCCGATGAAGGAAGAGATCCGCAGGGCCTGTGTCACCGCCGTGAAGCATCTAGTGGATAAGGAGGCAGAGGTGGATGTAAACATGAGTGCGCGGGTGTCGTCGGTGCGCAATGCCGGCGAGCAATTACTGCCCGGTGTAAAAAATATTATAGCGGTGTGTTCCGGTAAAGGGGGCGTGGGCAAATCGACCGTATCGGTAAATCTGGCTCTTGGACTGGCGCAAACCGGCGCCAAGGTGGGTTTGATGGATGCAGACATCTATGGCCCGTCCATTCCGGTGATGCTTGGGCTCAAGGACGCCAAACCGGAAGTGGTGGAACGCAATGGCAAACCGATGATGATACCTATAGAAGTATATGGTATCAAAACCTTATCGATCGGTTTTCTGGTAGATGAATCGCAGGCAGTGGTATGGCGCGGACCTATGGTAAGTAGTGCCCTGCGTCAGTTTGTGACCGATTGTATCTGGGGCGAGCTCGACTACCTCATCATCG
>JAYRVB010000546.1:0-3518 GCA_041918775.1 Chitinophagales bacterium | reverse complement strand
AATTTGAAGAGATCGGTCTTGCCGTAACTAGCGAAGAGTTCAGCAGCATTATTTATGGACCGAATCCGCATCCGGCGATCAAAAATTATTACATCGGACTTGCACAGGGTGGCGAATATAATGCAGCACTTTTACCCGGATTTGTAGATGATATTTCGAATCCTGAAAATCAGCAAAACAATCCGCAGGCACGTCAGGAATATTATCAGTTTATTTGTCGCGAACAGGTAGCCGAACGCGACTATAAGCAAACAAAGTATATGAACTTGTTCAACAAGGCTGCGTATGTGCCTGAATGGATGGCCAAGCGCAATTATACTTTGGGCAATACACGCAATTCTTTCCGCATGGTGAGTATTCCTTATACTACCATAGCTGATTCAACGATCACCGTAAGCGATAAAGAACTGGAAGCTTATTACAATAAGAATAAGAATAAATATAAGCAGACAGAAGGTCGCATCATTGAATACGTGAGCTGGGAATTTGCACCAACTTCTGCCGACAGCGCAGCAACGCACGCAGCATTGATGGAGTGGGTTACTAAAATGAAGGCAGCAAAAAACGACAGTATCTTTATTGCATCTCGTTCCGACGATCCTGATCGTTATGGCAATAGCAATTACAGTCGCACCGACCTTGAAACGCAAGGTATTCCTGCAAATTATATTGATTCATTATTCTCCAAACCTGCAGGCTCACTGGTTGGTCCTTTCCAGGTTGCTGAATATTATAAAGTAGCTAAACTGAAAAGCCGCAGCACCATGCCGGATTCAGTGAAGGCGCGTCATATTTTGATCGCCATCAACGAAACTCGCGATAGTGTTGCTGCAAAGAAGATCATCGATAGCATTCAGGGATTGTTAAGCGCCGGTGGCGATTTTGGTAAAATTGCCGGTGAGGTTTCTGAGGATCAAAGTTCAGCTACGCAAGGTGGAGATCTGGGATGGTCAACGCCATCTGTGAATTTTGTACCTGAGTTCAAGGATTATATCTTCAAAACAGGTGTGGTAGGAAAAGTAGGTCTGGTGAAAACCATGTTTGGTTATCATCTTATCGAGATCACGGAGATGAAGAACAGAAAGGAGTTTGTAAACCTCGCTTATCTGAGTAGAAAAATTGAAGCCGGAAAAGAAACTATTGAAGGCATAGAGAAAACAGCAACTGCTTTTTATACGGCTAACCAGACACCTGAAACTTTTGAGCAGGGTGTGATCGATTATAAATTATTTAAGCGCACCTCACAGCCATTGACCAAATCGATGTATGAAGTTCCGGGTTTACCAAGTTCACGCGAAATGATCGGTTGGGCGTATGATGCTGAATTGAATGACTTTAAATATTTCAGCTTCGCCGATTTTGTAGTGGTTGCTTACGTAAAAGAAATTCGTGTGAACGGAGTTGCCGAGCTTGAGTATGTGCGTGATCAGGTGGAAATGGAAGTGATCCTGGAAAAGAAAGGCGAGCAATTAAAACAAAAATTTGCTGATGCCTTGAAAAGCGGTGGAAGCCTTGAGTCGGTTGCTGCCAGCATGAATTTGCGTATCGACACTGTGCGCAATGCCAGCATGTCGTCGCCAAGCGCTGCCATTTTAGGTCGCGAACCTAAAGTGATCGGTGCGGTATTCGCAGCTGAGCAGGGTAAGCTGACAGGTCCAATTGCCGGTGTGCGCGCCGTATATCTCGTACAAAGCTTTGAATCATTGCCTGCTCCTGAAACGCAGGATTATACCCTCAATAAAAATCAGCTTACCTATAGCCTGCAGAATAAATTCCAGGGTCAGGGTATGTTGAACGAGTTGAAGGAAAAAGCCAATGTGGTAGATAACCGATATATCTACGGCGATTAAAACTTTTTCACCGTCGGCATCGTTAACCCATATGCCGGCGTCGCAAACCCGCAGCCGGCTTGCCTGTTGCGGGTTTGTTGTTTTTGGGCACAGATAATCGTACTTTTGAATAGCTGAATACCGTGGATCTTGTAAATAAAGTAGCACAGAGCGGACTGCTCACCTTTGATCTGGAAGATCATTATCCGGCAACGGGAAGTATTGTATCCTTCGACCTGAAGGATCATTTATTTCGCGGCCTGATCCTGCGCGAGAAAGATTTCAGGGAAGCCTTGCAGGCGATGGATTGGTCGCAGTATGCCGATAAAATCGTTGCTGTACATTGCTCAGCAGATGCCATTATCCCAAACTGGGCCTGGATGCTGGTAGCGGCACAGGTGCAGCCGGTTGCTCGAAAAGTGATCATGGGTGATCCGCAGGCGGCATTGGTAGCGTATTACCGCGATGTATTGCAGGCCGCAGATCTGAGTGCTTACACCGATCAGCGTGTGGTCATCAAAGGCTGTAGCGATAAGGACGTGCCTGCAGAAGCGTATCTGGAGATCACCAGATTGCTCAGGCCTGTGGCGAAGAGCATCATGTATGGGGAGCCCTGTTCTACTGTACCGGTGTATAAGAAAAAAGATCCTGCATGAAAAAAGTACATTATATCGTATTAGGGGCCATCATTGGCATCGGTTGCGTAGTGGCATTGGCCGTGAAGGGCAATAGCGCATCACGCGACACAGAAGCGATGCCCGCTGTAAAAACGGACACCCTGCTTACGCTGGCCGACGAACTCAATACCATAAAATATTATGCTGCGAAAGTTCCGGAATCGGTCACCTTTGCCGGAGAAGCCGTGCCGATGGATGACCCGGAAGTGTATGAGCGACTTGATCGCGAATTGAATGTAACGGGTTACTGGCACAGCAATACCATTCAGAATTTGAAACTGGCCAATCGCTGGTTTCCCATTATCGAAAAAACACTGAAGGAAAATGGCGTGCCCGAAGATTTTAAATATCTGGCCATGGCAGAAAGTGGATTGCGCAATGTGATATCGCCATCCAATGCACATGGGTACTGGCAATTTCTGGAAGCGACCGCAGAGCATTATGGACTGGTGGTGAATGGCGAAGTGGATGAGCGATACGATATGGAAAAAAGTACGCAGGCTGCCTGTAAATATTTTAAAGATGCGTATGCGCGATTCGGCAATTGGACGCTAGCTGCTGCCAGCTACAATGCCGGCATGGGTGCCATTGAAGGCGCCGTGGATTATCAGGATGAAAAATCATATTACGATCTGTATTTCCGCGAAGAAACCAGCAGATATGTTTTTCGCGCACTCGCCTTTAAAACGATCTATGAGCATACACAGGAGTATGGTTTTTTCCTCACGAAGGAGGATCTGTATGAACCACTGCTTTATACAACCGTCGACGTTACTACTACTATTTCCAACCTGTCGAAATTTGCGCAGGATAATGGCACCAACTACAAGCAACTTAAATATTACAATCCCTGGTTGCGAAGTGATATGCTTACCGTAAAAGCCGGTCAGAAATACACGATCAAGATACCAAAGAGCTAAGGCTTGGTGTTGGTTGTTCAGGAGGGGATCTGTTCTGTTGGTTGTTTCCGGTGTCGTTTGGGGAGGATTGGCGTTTTTTTTTTTTGTGGGTT
>JAYRVB010000545.1:0-3173 GCA_041918775.1 Chitinophagales bacterium | reverse complement strand
CATCCGTATCACAAAGGAAATTGAGTTTTAGATCGGCATAAAAATAAGCGATCGCCGAAGTGGTGATGGATTTCAGTTTTTGCCCGCTGCTCACCAGAAATCTTTCCTGATAATGCGGTTGCTTCTGCATGCTCAATACGAATTGTTGCAGATCAGGGAAGGGTCGGGTGCGGGCACGAAACTTATTGATCGCACTTTGGAGGGCACTCGTTTCTATGGGCTTTAACAAATAGTCGATACTGTTCACCGTAAAGGCCTGTATGGCATATTGATCGTAGGCAGTCGTGAATATGACGGGCGTTTGTATCTGCACCTTTTCGAAAATGCTGAAGCTGATGCCATCTGCCAGATGAATATCGCAAAAGATCAGATCGGCATGTAACTGCGGAAGTTGTTGAACAGCCTGTTCTACACTGTCGATCATGGCGATCACCTGCATGTCGACTGCATAATTTTCGATCTGCACTTTCAGCCATCCGGCAGCAAGCGATTCGTCTTCTATGATCACTACCTGAATCATGGCTTATTGTTCTTCTGCTAAAATAGGGACTTTGGCAATGTAATACGCACCATTTACACCAAAGTCAGGTTGATGCGTAGATAGTAAGGCATATCTCGCGAGTATATTCTGATGACCAATGCCGGTGGAGTGTGGGGCATCATCGCGTAATTGCAGGTTATTGATCACCATTAAAGTATCCTGCTCTTTTTTGATCTGAATATGCAGAGGTTTCGAGCGACTGATCACATTGTGTTTTATCGCATTCTCGATCAATATCTGTAAGGTGAGGGGAGGGAGGTATCCCGCGCAATCATCATCATCAATTTCGAAGATCAGACTGTCGCCAAAACGGATCTGATTCAGGTATAAATAACTTTTAATAAATGCAATCTCGTCGCCACAGGGCACTACCATGGCGTCTTTTTTATCGAGCACGTATCGATACACCCGCGATAATTCCTGAATAAAGGCTTTTGCCTGTGCCGGATTCTGGTCTACCAGCGATTGCAGGGCATTGAAGCTGTTGAATAAGAAATGCGGACTGATCTGGGTTTTTAATCCTTCCAGTTGTGCACGCATCATTTCTTTTTCCATTTTTTCCTGTCTGGCAATGCTTAATTTGAGTTTTTGCATGTAGGTGCTGATCTCCATGATCAGGTCAACGATCAATACCAAAACGGTGGCTAATATCTGATTGGAAAAAATTCGCGCGCGACTGCCTTCCTCCGGTAATTGCAATACCATGTTGTCAAACAATATCCAGAAACCATAAATGATGATGTTTGAAAAAAGAAGTGATAGGGTTACACTGATCAGAATGCGACGGGTATCGCCCAGGTGGCCGAGATATTTATGCCCTTTGATCTGGATGAAAATATTTGCGATAAATAATAACGCGGTCACTAATGCAGAAAACAACCAGGTCCAGGCAATATTCTCCCATAAAGTACCCAGCGTGCAATTCGGGATACCTAATATGTAGAAGCTCAGTAACTGATATACCGGCGGCACCAGCGAAACGATGCCGGTGCCGATCAGTATCTGTCTGAATGGTATGTGCGATTGCTTTGTCAAAAGGTGATGCGATATTGTGGAACGGGAAATATACCTAATTGATAAATCGTGTTGACCTGCTGGTTCACCGGATTATATCTTTGATAGAACGGATTCTGTCTGTTTGTTACATTCTGCACGTCGAATGCCCATTCCTGTGAAGCATGTTTTCCATCCATCTTAAAGGCAAGGCGCACATCCCAACGGAAATAATCCTCAAACTGCTCTGAAAAGGCCCTGCTCCAGTCGTACATGGTTTCTCCTGCCTCAATGGATGCTTCCAGATCTATTGGTGTATACCTTTGTCCGCCGGCAAGTGTCAGTTTGGTATCGAATACTATTGACTTCTTTGTTTTCTGCCCGGCACGTTCAGGGAATAAGGCAAACTCTTTTCCACCAACCAGATTCACTACGTAATTTCCTGAGAATGCAGTTTGTCTTTCAATGTCATCACTCGCCAGGTACTCAGATTGATATAGAGACCCGGTCAACAGAAAATACAATCCTTTATCCAGGAATTTTTCCAGTGTCATTTCAGCGCCATAGTTTCTGCCTGTTCCTCTATTCACCAGATAATCAGGAGATCCAAAGGTGAGGCTGCCATTATTCAGCACAGAAAAGGCGCTGCTGTCTCTGTCGACCAATACATCAAATAAATGCTGATAATACACTTCTGACCTGAAGCGAACTGTGGAAGAGAATTGATGATCGTAGCCTAATACAATGTGATGTGCTTTAATGAAATCAATTGAATCATTTGGTGTGATATAGACACCCGGTGCTGTTTCCACGGTTTTGAAATAGGTGGCGATAGGAGCCATCATACTATGCAATCCATAGCCCAGACTCACGCTGTTTGCACCATTGATCTGGTACTTTAACCCTGCGCGTGGTTCTATGGCATTACTACCGTTCAACATCAGATATTGATCGTGTATACCGGCTGTAAAACTGAGTGCCTCTGTGATGCGATATTGATATTGCACATAAGCCTGCAATAGTGCCGTATTGCCGTCAAACTGAGTAAGGGTGATATATCTGTCGGCCTGCGATTGAAATATGCTATCTACTAATTCGATCATAAATACATCACCTCGTACACCGGCCTGAATATTATGGCTTGCATTGAGCTTGAGTTTGTACATGAAGTTGGCAGCCAGTCGATATTGTGTGAAATTCTGACGATAGAAATCCACCGGCTCGAAATTTTCACTGGAAATTGAGTCCACAATATCTCTGTTGATGGTACCTGATGCAGAGAGGGTAAAACGTGTGTAGGATTTATCATTGATCAGGTACTGATGGGTCAATCCGACCAATCCAACTTTGCTGCGATCATAAATATCCAGGTCATTGTTGTACAGATTGTCAACAGAATCTTCATTATTGCTGGAGATCAGGTCGATCTGACTTACACCGCCTAAACCAAACAGCGCGAATGTGCCTGCTTTTTTAGTGGGCATATTCAATCTGAAGGTGACATCCTGATAATAGGGTATGGCTGTGCCGGTACCAAAATTAATGCCCAGCGCACTCATGACACCCAGGGTGGAATATCTGTAATTAATGAGGTATGATGCCTTGGAGGATTTACTCAAAGGGCCTTCTGCACCCAATT
>JAYRVB010000544.1:0-6944 GCA_041918775.1 Chitinophagales bacterium | reverse complement strand
TTCGTAGGCGAATGCCTCATCCTCATCAGTGAAGCGCTTGGCTATCCTGCTCTCCACTTGGTTGCCTGACTCGAGTATCGCACGGATCAGGTCACACTTGAGGCCATGGACGCCTTTCCTTGCGTCCTTCTCATGTTGACACCACCGATACACCGGATCTCGTAGTGATACAGGTATATATCACCAATGCCTATCGCGCATACCGCATGGCCGACGATTATCGTGCGCGTGGTGCGTATGTGGCATTGGGCGGTTTGCATGTTACTGCTCTGCCCGAAGAAGCAGCAGCGCATGCAGATTCGATATTTATTGGTCCCGGTGAACATACCTTCCCGCAATTTATCAGCGACCTGCGCAACAAATGCGCACAAAAGATCTATTATGGTAATATCCGCAGCCTGGCCACTGTGCCACCAATTCGTCGCGACCTGATCAAGCGACAAAAATATCTGGTGCCGAATTCCATCGTAGTGACCAGAGGTTGTCCGCATCATTGCGATTTTTGTTACAAGGATGCCTTCTATGCAGGCGGTAAAAGTTTTTATACCCAACGCGTTGATGATGCATTGGCAGAGATCGACAGATTACCGGGCAGGCATTTATATTTTCTGGATGATCATTTACTGGGTGATGCCAGATTTGCATCCGGTTTATTTGCAGGTATGCGCGGAATGGATCGCGTATTTCAGGGAGCAGCAACCGTTGATAGCATTTTGCGTGGCAACCTGATCGAACAGGCCGCAAAGGCCGGATTGCGCAGTGTATTTGTGGGATTCGAAACCTTGTCGCCACAAAACCTGTTGCAAAGCAATAAAAAACAAAATCTGCAAAAAGATTATAGTGCTGCGATCCAACGTCTGCATGATCTGGGTATCATGATCAATGGCAGTTTCGTTTTTGGTTTGGATGATGATGATGTGCATGTGTTCGATCGCACAGTAGAATGGGCAGTGCAACATGCCATCACAACAGCTACCTTTCATATCCTGACCCCCTACCCCGGTACGCGCTTATTTGAGCAGATGGAAGTACAAGGTCGCATACTTACGCGCGATTGGGATCAATATGATACACGCCATGTGGTATATCGCACACAAAAACTTTCCGCCGCAGCATTAGAAGCAGGATACCATCAGGCGTATCGCGATTTTTACAGTTGGTCGAATATCCTGCGTGCGAGTAAAAACCACGACAATCTGAAACATCAACTTAAACATTTTTGTTACACCGCGGGCTGGAAAAAATTTGAACCCATCTGGAATTTCCTCATCAAAACAGAACAATTACCAAACATGCTGCCCGTGCTCGAATCTGTCCTGGCCAGGGTGAGGAGAAAACCCAAACAAGTGGATGTGCCGGTGCATGCGATAGAACTGCCCGTCATGGAAACACATCATCGCGCATAACATCATGTGGCAGGTATTTGGTGGCATTCAGGGTAAATAACAAATTCATTAGTTTTACAGGAGAAAACGCCGTAGGCGAGTCCATCCGCTTTATACCTGATCACACAAGCTATGCGTACCGAATCGCTCTATGTATTCACACTCCGACAATTTGTTTTTTCTGTCATTGCCACTGCCGCGGTGCTCATTTTAGCTAAACTGGTGGCAGGCAGCTCCAGAGAATTGGAGGATTGGTTTGTGTATAGCATCACCGTCTTCCTGCTTGCTTTACCTGTTGGCGCCGTGCAAATGCTGATGGATTATTTTATTCAACAACGCATCAGCGAACCGCATCGTCAGTTAAGCATGGCCACCTATATCGGCACGGGATGTTATATCCTGTATGTAGTGATCATGTTTCTGTTTGAGTTTCCTATGGCCTTGTTCGACGCATCAGTAAATACCTTGCATTTCCTCACCGCATTATTTATGATACCATCCAATTTTATCGTAGGCCTGTATTTAACGCGCAAGGTTGCACCGCATACACCCGTGTTACATGATTCGGATATCCTCGACATGTAATTGCGGAAACCCTTACCTGCCAGACATACACAGCAAAGTAAAACTTTGGTAAACCCGCGAAAAAGTGGGTAAAATGCAGTTCTGCGGCCAGAATACCCGTATCTTTGCGGCCAAATGGGAAATGCCTTTGTACTGTTGATGGACCTCACCACGCCCTTCAAGGAGCCGGTGATCATTTTCAGTATTGTATTGGCCATCATTCTCCTCTCCCCCATCCTCCTGAAAGGCTTGCGCATTCCTTCTATCGTGGTGATGATCCTTGCCGGACTCGCGATCGGACCACATGGTTTTCATTTACTGGAACGCGATGGTGCCATTGTGCTTTTCGGAACAGTGGGCTTATTGTATATCATGTTTCTGGCCGGACTCGAGATTGAGATCAGCGGATTCAGAAAAAATGCGAAAACAAGTATTTCCTTCGGACTCCTCACATTTGCCGTACCGTTTATTTTAGGCTTTTTGGTGTGTCGGCATATTTTGCATCTGCAACTGATTCCCGCACTCATCACCTCCAGTATGTTCAGTACACAAACACTGGTGGCGTATCCTATCGTTACCCGTTTAGGTATCGTGCGCTCATTGCCGGTGATGGTCACTGTGGGCGGCACCATCATTACCGACACCCTGGTGCTCTTGTTGTTCTCGGTGATCACAAATGTTTCCAAAGGCGAATCCAATACTGAATTCTGGATACGACTCGCTATTTCAGTGATCATTTTTGCTTCCATCGTGCTGTTTATTTATCCGCGCATCGCTCGTTGGTTTTTCAGCAAATTGGAAAATGAAGGTGGCTCACAATTTATTTTTGTACTCACCCTGGTGTTCATTGCTGCATTTCTTTCACAACTTGCGGGACTTGAACATATCATCGGCGCATTTTTGGCCGGCATCAGTTTAAGTCGTCTCATTCCACAGAGCAGCACCTTAAAAAATCGATTGGTATTTGTTGGCAATAATATTTTCATCCCGTTCTTCCTCATCAACGTAGGGATGATCATCGACCTGCATGTGTTGTTCGATGGGCCTTATGCCTTATATGTGGCTGCGGTGTTGGTGGTGGTGGCACTCTCTACAAAATATCTGGCCGCCATGATCACCAGATTTGGCTTCAGCTTATCGCGCATTGAAGGCAATCTGATCTTTGGATTAAGTACTGCACATGCTGCGGCAACACTCGCAATCATTCTCGTAGCCTTCGATCTGGGTTTACTGGATGAAACCATACTCAACGGCACCATCATTGTCATTCTGGTGAGTTGCTTAGTAAGTTCATTCGTCACTGAAGCAGCCGGCAGAAATTATGTGGTATCCGAAACCAAAAAGATCGATACCGAACCCGAAACCATTGAGCGTATCCTCATTCCTGTAGGAAATCCCGACAGCGCACGTCAGCTCCTCGACCTGGCGATGTTCATTCGCAATCCGAGCTCCAAAGAACCCTTATATCCATTGGGTGTGGTAGAAGATGGACAACAGGCGCGCGAACAACTCATCCGCGCACGCAGAAATCTGCAATTAGCAGCCGAACATATCACCGGAAATGAAACGCGCGTGCAGATACTCACACGTGTCGACGTAAGCATTGCCAGCGGCATCAGTGGTGCTGTAAAAGAATTAGGGATCACAGAAGTGGTATTAGGCTGGCATGAAAAAATATCTGCCACCGATAAAATTTTCGGTTCCATATTACAGCAGGTCATCCATGGCACTGATCAGATGCTTTGGATATCGCATTTGCAATCGCCATTGAACACCTTTCAACGCATTGCGATCGTGATGCCACCCAACGCCGAATTTGAAGCAGGATTTTTCAGATGGCTGGAAGCAGTAAAACAATTATCGCAACAAATTGGCGCGCGCTGCATGTTCTGGGGCGAACGCAAAACCCTCGAGATCGTCGACGCCGTGAATCGCTCAAAACACCGTCTCGAAGCCGAATACAGTGAATTTACCGATTGGGAGGACCTCAAAAGCTTAAAAGAAGTGATCAAACCTACCGATCTGTTCATAGTGGTTTGCGCACGACAAAAAACCGTTTCGCATTTCAGTGCATTGGAGCAGGTGCCTCATCGACTCAATAAACATTTTTCCGAAAAAAGTTTCATCCTCCTGTATCCGATCCGTCCCGAATTTGTTACCGGCGATATTAATTTCGAATACTCCGTATTAGCCCCTTCCGCATTCAAAGAAAACATCGCCCGCATCAACGACATCGGCAAAACCGTATATCGCGCATTCAGCAGTAAGGAAAAAGGTGGGAAGAATTGATGTGATGATCCCGCTAGAGCGGGATGTCGCTGCGCTACACGTGCCCATCCTAAAAAATAAACTAATATCTGCGTTGACCCGTTCAATCAGCGGCCGCAGGCACCCGTGTTCCTTTGTATTTACCGCTTGGCACAAAAAAAGAGGCTGTCACAAAGACAACCTCTTTAAAGGGTGAATGATGGGGTTCGAACCCACGACCCCCGGAACCACAATCCGGTGCTCTAACCAGCTGAGCTACAATCACCGTTTTGGAGGTGCAAAGATAATAAAAAGTAAGTTTTTACAAGCACCTCCGCTTGCTTTTCCGATCAGTGGCGGTCATGCTGCCGCTGCCGGAATTATTCGTTATACCATTTGCTCACCTGCTTCCAGTCGATCACCTGCATGAATTCCGCAATATAATCGGCGCGCTTGTTCTGATGCTTCAGGTAATAGGCATGCTCCCACACATCAATGCCGAGGATGGGGCGACCGCGTGTGGCGGCAACATCCATTACCGGGCAGTCCTGATTCGGTGTGGTGGTGATGCTGAGGTTGCGCGAAGCATCCATGATCAACCAGGCCCAGCCGCTGCCAAAAACACCGGTGGCCGATTTCGTGAATTCCGCTTTGAAAGCATCCATACTCTGCCATTTCGCATTGATGGCCGCTGCCAACTCGGGCGATGGCGCCGAATCTTTTGCCGTTGGCGACATCAATTTCCAAAACATGGAATGATTGAAATGCCCGCCACCATGATTACGCACCGCATTGCGCACCCCTTCCGGCAATGTATTGATATTGCTGATGAGGTCTACCAGCGATTTTTCCTTCAATTCCGGCGCTTTATCGAGGGCCTCATTCAACTTGGTCACATAAGTCTGGTGATGCTTCGTATGATGAATCTCCATCGTGCGGGCATCAATATGCGGTTCTAATGCGTCGTAGCCGTAATCCAGCTTCGGCAATTCAAATACGCCTCCCTCCGGTAACAATCCCGGAAATTGTGGTGTAGATAGGGTGGCAGCTTGTGCTGCAGGCCATTTGAATCCGTTCACCAGACCCAGACCTGCTGCGGCAATAGCGCTTTTCCATAAAAATGAACGGCGCGAAGTGTTTCCTGAATTTTCCATGTATTGTTTTTGTTATACTTTGTTGTGCTTAAAACTAATGAATGATGTTGGTAACCAAATAGTTCATCAACCTTATTAACGATAAATTTAGGCCTGCAAAGGGCGGTCACCCCGTTTTGAGCAGGCCGATACCAGTCATATGCAAAAATCGGGCGAGAAAATAGCACTCCACGTAAATGGCATGACCTGCACCAACTGTGCATTGGGTGTAACCCGCGTCATTGAACAGAAAGGCGCGCATGATGTCTACGTAAATTTTGCCACCGGCGAAGTGCAATTCACGGTTAAACAAACCCAATCGGTGAAGCCTATCCTCGACGGTATCAAGGCGCTGGGGTATGGGGTGGAAGAAAGTACATCCGCGAAACCCGAAAAAGGATCCACAGGCCTCTCCCCTGTCGAACTGAAAACCATCATCAGCATTCCGTTTACCACTACCCTGTTATTGAGTATGACGGGTGTATGGCAGGTATTGCATCAGCCTGCCCTGCAGTTTTTCCTGTGCCTTCCGGTATTCATCATCGGTGTATTTCATTTTGGCAGAAGTGCATTGGCTTCCATGCGCAGCGGTGTGTTGAATATGGATGTGCTCATCATCACCGGTGTCACCGCAGCATTCGGCTATAGTGTGTATGGCTGGTTGACGAATGCAGGCATGCACATGCAGTTTTTTGAAACCGCCGCCAGTATCGTCACCCTCGTACTCATCGGTAACGTGATCGAACATCGCAGCGTGCAAAAAACCACTACGGCCATTCGCGCACTCAAACAATTACAACCCGATACAGCTAAACGCGTGCACTATGATATTTTAGCCGGTGCTGATCACGTGGAAGAAATTCCTGCCACACAACTCATGAAAAATGATGTGGTGCTGGTGCATACCGGCGACCGCATTCCTGCAGATGGAAAAATATTACAGGGATCCGCATGGATAAATGAAAGTATGATCACAGGAGAAAGTACGCCTGTGTTTAAACAAAAAGGCGATATCGTTACCGGCGCTACTATTTCCACTGATGGCAGTATAAAAATTCAGGTGACCAGCACCACAGAAACATCTGTGTTGGCCGGTATCATCGACCTCGTAAAACACGCACAGGCAGATAAACCGAAATTGCAGCGACTGGCAGATAAGATCAGCGCAGTATTTGTGCCGGTGGTACTGGTGATCGCGGCATTGACATTCTTCATCAACCTCGCCTTGCCTGCCATTGATGCACAAACTGCATTGCTGCGCGCCATTGCGGTGTTGGTGATTGCCTGTCCTTGTGCCATGGGACTTGCCACACCCACAGCAGTGATGGTTGGCCTTGGTAGAAGCGCACGCAATGGCATCCTCATCAAAGGTGCATCCACCGCAGAAACATTTGCGCAAACACATACCATCGTATTCGATAAGACCGGTACTTTGACGGAAGGTACGTTATCCGTAACTGCATTTGATGTATTGTCCGGCGATGCGGATACCATCGCTTCCATCATACGCACACTGGAATCAAAAAGTACACATCCGATCGCAAAGAGTTTATATGCGCATGTGGGTTCGGCTGCCATGCTAGAAAACCTGCGGGTGGAAGAAATTAAAGGCAGG
>JAYRVB010000543.1:0-6464 GCA_041918775.1 Chitinophagales bacterium | reverse complement strand
CTGGCACCAACGGCTTCTATCATTTCAATGGAAACCACTTTATCAAAAGTGCCTTCTATATGTCGGTAATCTTTGAGCTGTACATCCACCAGATCACTCAGGCGGGCATTCGAAATACGCTCCTTTGCATAGGCATATTGTTCAGCTGAAATGGTCACCGTGGTGATCCGGCAATGATAGGTGCGTGCAGCATATTCCGCAAACCCACCCCAACCCGTACCGATCTCCAGCACATGGTCGCCGGGTTGCAACTTCAGGGACTGACACAAACTTTCATACTTGGCCAATTGCGCCGATTCGAGGTCGAGATCCGGCGAGGTAAAAATGGCTGAGGAATAGGTCATAGTACGATCGAGGAACAATTGAAAAAAGTCGTTGCTCAGATCATAGTGTGCGGCAATGTTCTTCCTTGATCCATGTATGCTGTTTTCCCTGCGACTATGAAATACCTTGTTCCACAATTTCAATGTATTGAGAAGTACATTGCGGGTCATGCTGCCGGATAATGTTGGTGCATGATCGATATTTAATAAAAACCAGGAAAGTAAATTTGTCAGGTTTGATGTTTCCCATTGGCCGTCGATATACGCTTCGGCAAAGCCAATGTCGCCAAACAAAACCGCGCGCTTAAAAAACGCTTCGTCGCGAATGTGCACGTCTGCCTGTAATTCAGCCTGACGATTACCAAGCGTGCGTTCTGAGCCATCAGGTAACCGCATGCGCAAGTATCCTTTTTGCATAGGTTCCAGTGAACGGAGTATCAGATTTTTATAAAAATTTCCCATTGTTGGCTGTGGGTTGACTAGGTTATTCAGGTAATGAAATTCTATCGTTCATGATATCGCGCTGCAATTCCGGGTCGTCGGACTTCTTATGCCAGCGCAGTTTTTTCAACCACAGCAACAAGGCCTGCCAATGTATGGCTGTGATCACGCGCAGGGTGACAAAGGGGAATCGAAGCACATAGTAAAACAGTCGCGCATCGCTGATTGTTCGATACACCCCGGTGAGGGTGCTGATAAAGTAGCGCTCGCCGCTATGTGCCACGGTGTCGATGCGCACATGCAGCTTTTCTCCGGGCGCATCATAGTGAAATACGAAGCGATCCTGCATATCGGTAAATGGCGACACATAAAAGTATTTGGTTTCCTCCTGTTTGA
Source organism: Chitinophagales bacterium (assembly GCA_041918775.1). Taxonomy (GTDB): domain Bacteria; phylum Bacteroidota; class Bacteroidia; order Chitinophagales; family BACL12; genus UBA7236. The sequence goes on along the minus strand of JAYRVB010000543.1, from coordinate 5,304 downwards.
AGGCTCCATCCGCTTTTTTGTCGATGAGAAACATTTTCATTTCACCAAAGGTGTTGCTGATCTCGGTTACCACAAATTGCAATTCCTGTTGCGCATCATAACAAAAATAAAAACTCACAGGGTTAAACACATAGCCGAACATTCGGACATGGGTTAACAAAAACACTTTTGCCGGCGATGCCACGCCATTCGACTGCAGCCACTCGTTGAGTTTAGTGCGTGTATCCTGCGCGTTTCGTACATCCCCCCTGGGGTACTTAATATGATCTGCATCCGAAAATCGAAAAACAGCGGGTTTCCGAAGGCCAAAAAGGGTCAACTTACGCGCCACCTGGTGCATCTCATCCAGATCGAGCCAAAACATAAAAATCGTATAGGAGAAGCGGTGACGTTTTGGCGCCAGCCGATGATGCATTACTTGTGCGCGATATAAGCCTGATGCCTGCATGTGTGTAGCAATATACGGAAAAATCATGGAAGTGGTCTTCCCAATATCTGTTCACAAACGTTTGCTGCACTCATAAGTGCATCTTCGTGAAATCCATATCGAAAATAACTTCCACAAAAATAGACCACGCCATTCTGGTTGAGTTGTGGCAGTTTATGTTGTGCCTGCATGGCTTCTACCGTAAATACCGGATGCATATAATCTATCTCCCTGATCACTTTGTTGCGATCTATTGTTTCGGGTGCGTTTATGCTCACGAAATAATCCTGTTGCTGCGACACATTCTGCAAACTGTTCATCCAATAGGTGCAGGAACTAACGAGATCGTCATCGATCATTTCGGTGCGATAATTCCACGAACTCCATGCGCGTTTATGCCTGGGCATGAATCTCGGATCTGTATGCAGAGTAGCGCGATTGCGTTGATAGGTGAAATGGGATAATAAGTCGCGTTCCTCCGGCGTGGGATCAACCAGCATCTGCAAAGTATCATCGGCATGCGCGGCCAATATCACTTTGTCAAACTGATGGGTGTGTCCATGCGCATCCGTGAGTGCCACACCTCCATCGCGACGCGCCACTTTCCGAATGCCATTCTGCACCTGAATGCGATCAGGAAAATGCGCAAGCAGCCTTTTTTTATATTCCTCACTTCCGCCATCAACCGTATACCATTGAAACTGTGTGTGCAAGCCTAAAAATCCATGATTCTTAAAGAATCGCACAAGGGCCAGTGCAGGAAATTTCGCGGTGGTTTCGGGTGGTGTGCTCCAGAGCGCAGAACTCATCGGTAAAATATACCAGTGAAGCAGATCCTCGTGATATCCTTTGCGTCGCAGGTAAGCGAAGATCGACATCTGATGATATCGTTCATCTTCCATCACTTCGATGCAGGTTTTGTTAAACCTGTTGAGCTGCAACAAAAAGCGAATATATCGAGGCGAAAAAATACGTTTGCGTTGCACAAATAATTGATCGAGGCTGCTGCCACAATATTCCAGATCGTCGGCGAGCGCCTGTGCGGAAAAACTCATTTGCGTTTTTTTCACCGGCACATCCAGCTCTTTGAACAAAGCGACCAAACGCGGATAGGTTTCATTATTGAACACAATGAATCCTGTGTCTATCGGAATTTCTTTGTTGTCTTCCCGCACATATACCGTATGTGTATGTCCACCGATGCGTGCATCTGTTTCAAACAAGGTGATATCCGCATCGCGATGCAAATAATACGCCGCGCCCATTCCGGCGATCCCACTTCCTACAATGGCAATTTTCTGCATATTATCGCTTTTCAAACAAGTAGTGACTCACGATCCATTCTCTGCCATTCCGATAGTTCCAGAGTTCGGCACAAGCCATAAAAAATATACGCCAGTAAACCCACCATTTTACCGACTGCTCCCTGCCATAGGTTTGTTCCATGATGGGCATGATCTCTTTTCTATGCATATCCTGATGTTGCAACCAGGCTTCCGCTGTTTTACCATAATGCGTGCCGTCCCAATGCCAATGCTTATCTAGCACCATGTGCTCATTGAAATACAACAACAAGTCGTCAGAGGGCATGATACCGCCGGAAAAAAAGTATTTACTCATCCAGTCGGAATCATCTACCACATCAAAAAAATAGGTGTATTCCACATGCGTAAAAATATGCACGAACAATTTGCCATCCTGTTTTAACCATTGCGATATCCTGTGCATCAGCTCGCGGTAGTTGCGCATGTGTTCGAACATCTCCACGGATACCACGCGATCGAAGGAGCGATCTGTATGAAAGGTATTCATATCGGCAGTGATCACTTCCACATTATGCAAACCACGTTCGGCACACGTTTGTGTGATATATGCACGTTGAGTACCTGAATTACTTACCGCTGTGATCCGGGCATTGGGAAAAGCAGCTGCCATAAACATGGTCAAACTCCCCCATCCACATCCTAATTCCAGGATCTCCATGCCATCGCGTAACTCAGCGCGTTCTACAGTGATCTGAAGCGCACGTTGCTCTGCTGTACTCAGGTCTTTCGTGTCGGCATCCCAATAACAACAGGAGTACTTCATGTGCCGGCCCATCACGCGTTGAAAAAAAGCAGTGGGCACTTCGTAGTGTTGTTCGTTGGCCGCTCGCGTTTCAATGGCGATCGGCGAGGCCTTTAATTGTGCAATGATCTCCAGTAAATGTGCCTGTTGAGCTTCCGCGGTAGATTTGCGACAATCGCGCAAACGCTGTCTGAGCAATTGGCGTATTCGACTGCGAATAAAAACATCAGGAATCTTATCGCCTTCGAGCAGGCGGTTGGTCAGTGTGTTCACAAATATAAATACGAATTGTAGCGGTGATCGGATGGAGGTTCTCGTTCGGCCTAAAGGTAACGGAGTTCAAACAAAGTCATGTATCGAATGTTCAGCACAGCGCCTTTGCTGCCTGAAAAGTTAAGAGAATAAAAAGTTTTTGTGACATGCAACGGACTGCGGGCAGTCGGGGTCATAAAGGCTGAAAATACCTGCATCTCAGGCCTATTTGCGCATAAAAAGCAATAAACTATACAGTGACCAACAGGAGTATGTGAAAAAACCCATTGACAAATCGAACATTTCAATAGATTTTTACGTATAGAAGATAGCCACCACAACCAAACCTATATGATCAAACAATTCGGTCTCCCCAGCTATGTTATTTGGATCTTCCTCGGCATTGCCTTTGTGGCGGTAGGAACGATATCGGTATTTCATTGGACCTATGGATTGGCCACCTTTTTCCTTACCGCAGGCGTTGCCTTTGCCGGGTATTGGTTCTTTTTCAGACCGGCATTTGTGGCCATGGATATTGCTCGCTCAGGAGAACCCGCCATGGCGATCATTCTGAAAGTATGGGAAACCGGTCGCACCATCAACAATAATCCACGTATTGGTCTGCTGCTGGAAATTCGCCACAGCACCATGGTGCCTTATGAAGTAGAATTACGTCAGAACATCCGTAAAGACGACCTCCGCAACTTTCAGCCTGGTCGCACCTTACAGGTTAAGGTGGATTCCCGCGACCCACGGAAGGTAGCCATTCTGGCCGCCTGACCAATGCCCCGGCGCATGTGTACACGCGAAATTGCCTAAGCGTCCATTAAGGCGTATCTTTGTGGCATGGTTTATCTCACACGCAGAGAAACATTTAACGCGGCTCACCGCTTGTATAATACCCGCTGGACAAAAGAACAGAACGAGGCGGTATTTGGTAAGTGCGCAAATCCGAACTGGCACGGACACAATTATCAGCTTTTTGTGACCATCAAAGGACATCCTGATCCGGATACCGGTTTTATCATGGATGTAAAAAAACTCGGAGAGCTCATCCGCAAGGAGGTAGTAGAGCGTTTCGACCACATGAACCTGAATACAGACGTGCCTTATTTCACTGAAATGCAGCCGAGCACCGAAAATTTTTGCAAGGTGATCTGGCGATTGCTTGAACCATTCATATCACATGGTGTTCTGCACTGTATCAAATTACAGGAAACCGAAAATATCTATGCAGAATACTACGGCGAAGATGAACACAGGCCTGCATGAAGGCGATGATCTTGATTTTTCAGACATCTTTTACTCAAAAACAGAATCCTACGGCATGGATACACTTGACCAACTTTCGGAACACTATCGCAACATCATAAAAGATCTCGGGGAAGATCCGGAACGCGAAGGTTTATTGAAAACACCTGAGCGCGTAGCCAAGGCTATGCAATTTTTGGTGCAAGGGTATGGTCAGGATGCTGAAGCCGTTATCCGTAGTGCGATGTTTTCTGAAGACTGCAGTGAGATGGTGATCGTAAAAGACATCGAGTTATATTCCATGTGCGAACACCACATGCTACCCTTCTTCGGTCGCGCTCATGTGGCGTATATCCCAAATGGCAAGATCGTTGGACTGAGCAAAATAGCACGCGTGGTAGATATCTTTTCACGCCGCTTGCAAGTACAGGAAAGACTGACACATCAGATCCTGGAGTCGCTGCAAAACACCCTCGATCCTCTAGGTGTGGCTGTGGTGATAGAGGCCAGTCACCTGTGCATGATGATGCGTGGTGTGCAAAAACAGAATTCCGTTACTACCACTTCTGCCTTTACTGGTCAGTTTCAGGAAGTGCAAACCCGCAATGAGTTCATCAACCTGATCGCAGCCCGCCTGAGCAAGTAATCCGCTTGTTTTTTCTACTTTTACAGGTGAATTCGATCACCCGGTATGGCATGCCTGCGTTTCATTTGTTTCCTCATAGCACTATGCGTAAGTCTCAGTGCCTGGGCACAACCTGAAAAGATCCGGCTGCATGGAAAAAAATGTATGCGCACGAGCTTGCAGCATCCGGAGTTTATCATGGCAGACTACACCCTCACAGATCCCGAAATTCAATCTCTGCTTGCTGATCGTGTGAAGCCCAAATTGATGGACAAGATATTGGCACAAGCCAACGAATCGGCATGGCCGGCACCGGTAAATGCTCTGTCTACGCGCATGGAAAATCCGGATCGACTGCTTGCGTATGTCGTGTATGAAATTGCCGCTGTAGACCACAAACATATCCTCATCGCTCCCAAAAAATGGAATAGCAGCAGGCAGGATGGATGGGCATTGCATCAGGACTTATATTTTATTGTTGACGAAAAAGCACTACAACCATAATATGAAAAAAGCGTATGTATTTCCGGGCCAAGGCTCGCAATTTCCCGGTATGGGAAAAGACCTGTATACTCAACACAGCGGTGCACAGGCCATGTTTGATCACGCAAATGCATTACTCGGTTTTCAAATCACTGATGTGATGTTCGAAGGAACCGAGGAAGCACTCAAACAAACCAAT
>JAYRVB010000542.1:0-3960 GCA_041918775.1 Chitinophagales bacterium | reverse complement strand
CGAAACGGAGCGCTTCGTCAATAGCGGATTCCAACATGTCCGATACAATTACAAGATCCGTGATCGATTTGTATGGGAGGGTTTTGTGCAAGGGCAGTATAATGAACCACTGGCGATAGATTATCGATTCCTTGCAGGTACCGGGCCTCGCTTTAAAGTGTTCGGCACCGATACTTTCCGATTATATGTGGCTTCATTATATATGTATGAGATCGAAGCAAATCCGGGCGAGATCGCTGAACAAAACAATCACCGGATGAGTAGTTACATTTCATTCACCTTAACGCCGAATGATAAAGTATCGATCGTAAGTACTACCTATTATCAACCCCGATTAGATGATTTCGCAGATAGGCGTATTTCTACCACATTGGATGTGAAATCTTTTATCACGAAGAAGTTGTACATGAAGGTAAACTACAACATGCTCGACGATTCGCGACCGGCGGAAGGTGTGGTGAATACGATCTACGAATTTACTGCCGGATTAGGCTTGGAATTTTAGCGCCATATTTGGACATTGTCCGGGATCTCAATCCTGATTTTGTTGCACGGCGTCCTGTAATTCTTTTAGCTTCATCAAAGCTTCGATAGGGGAGAGGGTATTGATATCGATATTTTCCAATAGCTCGCGCACTTTGATCAGTTGTGGGTCGTCCATACTGAACATATTCAATTGGAATTGTTGCTGTTGGATCTTTTTGAGTTTATTTTTCAGGTCGGCACCTATGTGTTTTTCTTCCAGTTGCTTGAGAATTTCATTAGCGCGTTGAACGATCTGCGGCGGCATTCCGGCCATGCGCGCTACATGTATACCAAAACTGTGTTTGCTGCCACCTTTCTGAAGTGTGCGTAGAAAGATCACCTTGTTGTTTGCCTCGCGGGTACTCACATGATAATTTCGAATGCGCTCAAATTTCGTTTCTAATTCGATCAGTTCATGGTAATGCGTAGCAAAAAGTGTTTTTGCCCTGGCCATAGGATGCTGATGCAAAAATTCACAGAGGCTCCAGGCAATGCTGATCCCATCGTAGGTGCTGGTGCCGCGACCAATTTCATCCAACAGGATCAAACTTCTGTTGGAGATATTGTTCATGATGCTCGCAGTTTCATTCATCTCAACCATAAAGGTGGATTCTCCTGAACTGATGTTATCGCTGGCCCCAACGCGTGTAAAAATTTTGTCCACTATCCCTATGCGCGCATGTTTAGCCGGAACATATGACCCCATTTGCGCCATGAGCGTGATTAACGCAGTTTGACGCAGGAGGGCAGACTTACCCGCCATATTCGGTCCGGTGATGATCACGATCTGCTGTTCTTCTGTATCCAGGGTGATGGAATTGGGCACATAAGATTCACCAACCGGTAGATGATGTTCTATCACCGGATGGCGACCTTCCGTGATCTGCAGATCAAGGTCATCCGTGATCTCTGGCTTTGTATACTGATAAGCGGTGGCGAGGTTGGCAAAGTTCAATAATACATCCAGTCGCGCCGCAACCTGAGCATTGGCCTGAATGGATTTTACATATTCCTGCAATGCCACAAGCAGTTGATCGAACAGTTGTTGTTCGAGTGCAAGTATCTTTTCTTCAGCGCCTAATATTTTTTCTTCGTACTCCTTAAGCAATGGGGTGATAAATCGTTCGCCATTGGTTAGGGTTTGCTTGCGTATCCAGTCTGCCGGTACTACATCTTTGTATTTATTGGTTACTTCCAGATAATACCCGAAAACATTGTTGAACCCAATCTTCAAACTGGGTATCCCGGTGCGGAGTATTTCTTCCTGTTGCAGTTTTAATAAAAAGTCTTTGCCTGAAGTGCCAATCTCACGCAATTGATCCAGTTCTGCATGCACACCTCCTTTGATGACGCCTCCCTTAACCACTTGCGCAGGTGCATCTTCTGAAATGGCCTCATCAATGCGCTGTCGAATATGATCACAGGTATGTAACTGGTCGCCCAATTTTTGTAAAGCAGAATGTTGTGTTTCCAGCAGCAGTGTTTTTAAGGGCAATATGGCATGCAATGCTCTGTTGAGCTGTAATACCTCACGTGGATTGATCTTTTGCAGCGACACCTTGGAAACAATGCGTTCCAGATCGCCAATGGTTTTTAATGCGACAGTCACGCCCTCAGCTACTGTGGCATGTTGTAAGAAATACCCAACTACCTGTTGACGCATTTCGATCTGATGCTTGTCTTTAAGCGGCATCAGGATATATTTCTTCAACAGTCGTGTACCCATTGGGGTAATACTGTGGTCGAGAATCTTGAATAATGATGAGCCGTCTTCTGATGACGGATGGATCAATTCCAGGTTCCTGATGGTAAAGCGATCGAGCCATACATATTGATCCTCTGCTAATCTGGATATACCGGTGATATGTCCGATATTGTTATGCTCGGTGTCTTTCAGGTAATGCATACTGGCTCCCGCAGACATAATTGCCAGATGCATATCATCAATACCGAAACCTTTTAAATTGATCGTGCCGAAATGGTCGAGCAGCTTTTCTCTGGTATAATCTTCACTGTAAATCCAGTCATCAAGTCCGTACGTATAGAACTTGTGCCCAAACAACTCTTTAAATGCCTTGGTTTGTTGGCGCGGGAGGATGATCTCAGCAGGCTGTAAACTGTGTAACAGCTTTTCAAAGTAATCATTGTTTCCCTGAGCAACGAAGAACTCACCGGTAGAGATATCCATAAAACTCATCCCTGCCAATTTCCCATCTCCATAATAACTGGCCAGATAGTTATTGCTTTTGGTGTCCAGCATTTTATCATTGGTGGCAACTCCCGGCGTAATGAGTTCTGTAACGCCTCGTTTTACGATGGTCTTAACGGTTTTCGGATCTTCCAGTTGTTCGCAGATCGCTACGCGGTAACCTGCCCGCACCAATTTGGGTAAATAGGCATCCAGTGCATGAAAGGGGAAACCTGCGAGTTCAATATGACTGGCGGATCCATTTGCACGCTTCGTGAGCACGATGCCCAATACCTTGGAGGTGATCACGGCATCCTGCGAAAAGGTCTCATAGAAATCGCCCACCCGAAACAGCAATACCGCATCCGGATACTTGGCCTTGATGCGATTATACTGTCCCATGAGCGGGGTTTCTTTCACTGCTTTCATCGGTAGCAAATATACGGTCAATCGACCTACAGTGCTTATCCTGCGCGGGTTTTCCCCATTTTTACCGGGTTTTCCACAATTGCCTGCACCCAACCTTTTGGTATAGAAGTTGCGTATTTGTTTATATCTTTAGAATGCCAAAACCTTAAGCGCTTATGAAACAGCTCTGCACTATACTCCTCGCTGCAGCATTATACTTCGGTACAACGCCTACAGCCTCTGCCCAGTCACTAGCTCCCGGAACTTATGGATATACAGGTCTGGCCTCTAATGGACAGGCATATACGATCACTGCGGTGATCACCGAAACCGGTATTTCCTTTCAGGAAGCAGTAGTGGCAGACGTATTGTGCTCAGCCACACTTACGCTCGAAAGTATCGATCCTACCAATCAGATCTTTACCTATAAGACAGCAACCCCGGGCGATTGCACATTGGGTATGCCGTATATCTTCACCATGACTCCTGTGACGACCACACTTGAGTTTCGTAAAAGTGAAGGGGTGACCTACACCTTGAACCTGCAATAGTTTTTCCTTTCACACAGTCATCAGGCAATTTCACACCTGATTAAGCCAAGTTCACTCAAAGTGGGTTGTGCGTGCTAGCGTATGGGTATACTTTTGACATCATCAAACATACCCATATGCTAAGAACTATACTTTTTATCTGTCTGCTGTCCCCCATTTTTCTGAAAGCACAACAAGCAGCTTCTGAAACTGCACAGTTAATTGATGTAGAAACATTTTCTGCGCTCCGCACCGGCAAAGGTATACACGTGGTGATGACCATGGGTGAAACTGATAGTGTTGCCGTTG
>JAYRVB010000541.1:0-3364 GCA_041918775.1 Chitinophagales bacterium | reverse complement strand
TGGTATAGTGGTAAGGCAGAACTCACCAGTTATACCTTACAGCAAAACAGATATGGTGAATTGCATAGCGGTACGGCGGTCAATATTTTCGTTACGGAAGACTTCTCCAAAGCAAAGCAGGTAAAGCTCGATAATCCCGGTGGTGCCGGTGCGGATAAACTGCCGGTCTTAAAATTGAACCAATCCATTAAATTCAATACAGGTATTTATCCTTATTCTTTAATGTTAAGTGCCTTTCAACCAATAGATGTAGCCAATTATCCGCATGCAGTAAAATTGAGCGGCAGTGTGCAGGAGTGGTGCGGAATGGCCTATTTTCAATTAAATGACAGGAACGATAAATTTCAGATCGTTTCAAATAGTTACTTCGAATCGGAAGGCGATCGCACGGTAAGTATCGAGCATGTATTACAGGAGGATGCACTCTGGAATATCATCAGGTTGCAACCTGCAGCATTACCGGTAGGTAAAATAGATATTTTGCCCGGGGCGCTTTACCTGCGACTGGCACATAAAGATATTGCACCGGTTTCTGCAAAAGCATCGATCACGGAAAATAGTGGCGTTAAAACGTATACTGTAGATATGCCATCACTAAACCGCACATTAAGTATTCGTTTTGAATCGGCATTTCCTTATCGCATATTAGGATGGGAAGATAGCTATCCGGGATTTGATGGTAAGGTGCTCACCACCAAGGCCGAACGCAACAAAGAACTCATACTCGATTACTGGCGTACACATGGAAATGCCGATCGCGTTTTGCGCGAGCAGTTAGGCTTACCGAAAGACACACAGTAATTATTCAAGGAAATTCAAACCGTATCTCGCCGAAAAGCGCTGCTGTAATAAAGTAAAGGCAGCAGCCTGATTATTGAGGGTGTCCTGATTAGCTGTAAGCAGGAGATCTACTTTTATCGAGTCCTCGGGATAATATACACTATCCGACAACATAGCATAAATGGTATCATAAACGGCGAAGGTCTCTATGTAATTATCCACCATGCGCAATGCTGCCAACCGCAGAGTATCATCACCGGATAATGGCGGAATATTATTTAAGGAGTCCTGCATGCCAAGCAGTCGAATCACTGTATTGTGTTTTTTCAGTGTATACTCCTGCATGAAATTGGTGTTGTTCCACACCGTCATGGCGCGCTCAGATTGCTCAATAAACGAAACTACGGCATCATTATATGCAGTTGCTTCAGTAAACTTCTTTTTTCGGCACGCAGATAACAGCGTGAGCGTAAACAGTAAGAGCAGCAGCGTTCGCATAAATGGTGTAGTTTTGCACAAAATTACAAAATGCCGCCCGCTCAGTCCGAAAACCTTCCCCGCGTTGTCATTACAGGCGCCCTGGGTTTCATCGGGAGTTGCCTGGTGGCTGCTTTGCATAGAACAGGCAGGTATACACTTGTCTTGAGCGACGACTTTTCTGCAAGTCGAAAATTTGCAAACCTGCAAGGCATTAACGACTGTGTGCGCATCGACCGGGGAGATATCGCCGCATGGATATCGGAACAACCTTCAGGCAGCATACAATGGGTGATCCATATTGGTGCACGTACAGATACCACCGAATTTGATCAGTCAGTTTTTGATACCCTCAATATTTCTGCAACACATGCGATTTGGGAGGCTTGCACTGCGCAGGGAATTCCACTCATTTACGCCAGTTCTGCCGCTACCTATGGCGATGGAGCCCACGGTTATACAGATGACCATGCGGGCATAGAATCGCTCCGCCCTTTGAACCCATACGGATGGTCGAAGCAGGTGGTAGATCAATGGGTGCTGAAACAAACAAACACACCACCGCATTGGTATGGGTTGAAATTCTTTAACGTGTACGGCCCTAATGAATATCATAAAGGCAGAATGGCCAGTGTGATCATGCACGCATATCATCAGATGCGAGAGAGCGGTCGCGTGAAATTATTCAGATCGCATCGTCCGGATTTTGCCGATGGCTATCAGTTGCGCGATTTTATCTATGTAAAAGATGTGATCGCAGTGATCGAGTGGTTGATGCAACATACGCCGGCTTCAGGTATTTATAATCTGGGCACCGGTAAGGCTGAATCCTTTTATCAACTCGCAGCCTCTACCGCCACCGCGATGCAGATCCCTTTGCAGATCGACTGGATCGATATTCCGGCGGATATTCGAGATACCTATCAGTACTTCACTGAGGCAGATATGTCAAAATTGCGTATTGCCGGCTATACACAACCATTCGCTACTTTATCGGAAGGGGCAGTTGATTATGTGCGGCATTATTTAATGACCGGGTCGTATTATTGATTACAACTCAACCGGGCAGATATTACCATTCTACTATGATACCAATACTTGGTAAAATGGTGCCCGAATTATTCTCCAGTAAGTAAGTCTCATAACGTGTCGGATCGGTTGCACTTACCACCGGATTTCCATCGATGTCTTTTACCACATCGATGAGTGGTTGAACTTCAACCTGGAAATTGTAAATATTTTCGATATCCAGATACAGATTGATATTGAGTTTATCTAAGAACCATTTTTTATCGAGGCGTATATCTAATTGGTGATAGGGAGCTAATCGCAGTGCATTCAATTGATCATAATCGAGTACGCCGGCATTGTTGACATCCCAAACATAGGTGAGTGCACTATAGGAGACATCATAAGGTGTATAGGGTAAACCTCCGCTAAAGCGCCATTTCACGCCTGCTTCCCAGTTTTCCCCCCAACGTTTACCACCGGTAAGGGAAATAATGGTGCGATTATCCCAGGAGGAAGGTGTATAGATACCATCGCCGTTTTCAAATTCACTGACTACATAGGTCACAGCCAGTATGCCATAAAAATTCCTGTTGAGTTTTTGCTGTGCGAGAAATTCAACACCATAACTTCTGCCATCACTGATGGATACCACAGGCTCATCGCCGATCACTCCAAAATCATTTCCCTGATTGGCAATAGAAATTGAATCGCGCAGGCTAAATGGATAATTGGCATAATCCTTATAAAATCCTTCGAGGGTAAAACGCAAATAGGTATTCGGGCGATATTCCAATCCCGCAACGATATGTGCCGATTGAATGTAGGTCACATTATTTTCGCGATTCACGAAGTTGTTTTCGCCTTTGGAATAGCCGAGCACGGTATATGCCGGTAATTGATAATAAATGCCCGTATTGAAATTCAGGCTCCAGGTATCTGTCAATGCATAACTTGCTGAAAAACGCGGCGAAAGCTGCTTAAACGGATTCTGCATGTTGTCGGAATAGTCGTTGCCATCCATGCGCAACCCTGCAGACAAGGTCAATCTGTAGTTCAATAGTTGTGTACTCGCTTGTGCAAATGCCCCATACTTTTG
>JAYRVB010000540.1:0-3738 GCA_041918775.1 Chitinophagales bacterium | reverse complement strand
CAGGGTGCGGTTCACGAAACGTTCAACATGGCGATGTTGTGGAAGATCCCGGTAGTATTTATTTGCGAGAACAATGGATATGCCATGGGTACTTCACTGGAAAGAACAACTAACCAGTTGGAGATGTATAAAATTGGTCAGGCTTACGATATGCCAAGTTATCCTGTGGATGGCATGCAGCCTGAAACAGTGCATGCTGCTATTTATGAAGCGGTAGAAAAAGCGCGCAATGGTGAAGGGCCTACCTTTTTAGAGATCCGCACCTATCGTTATCGCGGACACTCAATGAGTGACCCGGCTAAATACCGCACAAAAGAAGAGGTAGAAGAATATAAAATGCGCGATCCACTGGAAACCACTGCGCAAAAAATAATAGACAAAAAATACGCAACGCAAAAAGAGCTCGAGGATATTCAAAATCGCATAGAGGAAGAAATTGACGCCTGTGTGCAATTTGCAGAGGAGTCGCCGTTTCCGGATGATAGCGCTGTGTTTGAAGATATTTACGTTCAACAAGATTACCCCTTTATTAAAGATTAATACTATTTATGGAAGATGTAAAGAAGCCTGTTGAGCAGGCTGCACAAGATCAGGGAACTTACCAAACCGTAGAAAATTTCTTTTTGAAGAACCGCAATAACATCCTCATTGGATTAGGTGTTGTTGTGTTAGCGATCGGAGGATATTTCGGTTATAAGAAATTATATATGGAGCCACGCGTTGAATCTGCACAAAACAGTATTTCCGGCGCGCAGAATTATTTCTCTATAGATTCATTCGACCTCGCATTGAATGGCGATGGCGCTGTGTCTGGATTCCTCCAGGTGGCCGAACAATACGGCAATACACCTTCCGGTAACCTCGCGCATTATTATGCCGGCGTGATCTACATGAAGAAGAACGAGTTGGACAATGCGATCAAACACCTCGAAGATTTCGACGCACCGGTTGCCGAATTAGCCGGAAAGAAATATGAATTATTAGGCCACGCCTACGCTGATAAAAAAGACTTCAAAAAAGCGATCGAACTGTATAAAAAAGCAGGTGACGAAGCTGAGAACAATCTGCAAAGTCCTGCGTATTATAAATTCGCCGGTGATCTGATGGCTGAGCAAAACGACCTGCAGGGTGCATTGGAAATGTATCGCAAGATCAAACAATTGTATCCGCTTTCACAGGAAGGTGCCAATATTGATCTGGACATCACCTATGCCGAGAGCAAGCTTGGCGTAAAAGAATAAAGTCATGGCTTCCGGGAACCATCCCCTAGGCGCACATGAAGAAGCGTCTATTCCTTCCGGCGAACAATTCCGTTTCGGTATTGTGGTGTCTGAGTGGAACAGCGAGATCACGGAAAAACTCTATCAGGGTTGTTACCACATACTGGCTAAGTACAAAACACCTTCTGAGCATATCGTAACGATATACGTGCCCGGCAGTTTTGAATTACCTCAAGCTGCTCAGCTTTTACTGGAATCACAGGAACTGGATGCAGTGATCTGCTTAGGCTGCATCATTAAAGGCGAAACGGATCACGATCAATATATCTCCTCCGCTGTGGCGCATGGCATCACACAAGTGAGCCTCGATTACTCTACGCCTGTCGTTTTTGGTGTACTTACCACCAACGATATGCAGCAGGCCATTGAGCGTGCCGGCGGCAAGCATGGAAATAAAGGAGAGGAAGCCGCGGTTACCGCACTGCGCATGGCAGCGATCCGTTCGCGATTGATTTAAGCATATTTATGCCAAAAGCTGTACTTTCGCTGTATGCAAGTGTATAGCGTTCATGCCGGACTGTTCAAGCTCGACGGTGGTGCCATGTTTGGCGTAGTCCCAAAAAAGATCTGGAATTCATTAGTACCTGCGGATGACAACAACCTTTGTACCTGGGCCATGCGTTGTATGGTAGTGGTTGGTGGTGGTCGCACCGTGCTGATCGATTGTGGTATGGGTACCAAACAGGATGCAAAATTCTTCGGGCACTACGAACCACATGGTGCCTTTACTTTGGAAAACAGTTTACATCAACACGGAATAACCCCTGAAGATATCACGGATGTATTCCTGACCCACCTCCATTTTGATCATTGTGGCGGCGCAGTAAAACGCACAGAAAAAGGCAAACTTGTTCCTGCATTTCCGAATGCGAAGTACTGGACCAACGAAAAACAATGGAATTGGGCCATGCAACCCAATGCACGTGAGAAAGCCAGTTTTCTTAAGGAGAATTTCGAGCCATTGCAAAAACACGGCGTATTGCATTTTCTGGAGGAACATGAAGACCTCTATCCCGGATTCAGTACCATCTGGACTTACGGGCATACAGAGGCCATGATGCTGCCGGTACTCGACGTGCATGGCACCAAGATCGTATACATGGCTGATCTGTTGCCGAGTCGCGCGCATATCCCCCTACCCTATGTAATGGGTTACGACATCCGGCCTTTAGTGACCATCAAAGAAAAGGAGGCCTTTTTGAAGGAGGCGCATCAAAAAAAATATCATCTTTTCTTTGAACATGATGCCGAGGCCGAAACCTGCGAGCTCATCATGACGGAAAAGGGCATTCGCGTCGGTGAGTCCCGCGATCTGAAAGCATTACTTGCAGTGGGCGCCCATTGATATTTTCATTTCCTGTAAAAATCTTGTACCTTTGCTGCCCCGTTAACACGGAAGCATGAGGCGTGGTAGCTCAGTTGGCTAGAGCGCAGCACTCATAATGCTGAGGTCGGGAGTTCGAGCCTCCCCCACGCTACTCTTAAGGCAACGTCAGTTGCCTTTCGTGTTTTATGCAGGCATATTTCTTACTATCTTCAACCTGTCAGTTATGGAACTCATTTATCTATTTGTCGGATTGTTGATCGGCGCGGTGGCTGCCTGGTTGATACGCAGATATGCTGCAGAACGCAGCCTGGTTTCCCGCAGCCTCCTGGAAGCTAAACAACAGGAGCTGGCACAGGCCGAACAACAGGTTGCCTTTGCACAACTTAAGTGGCAGGATGCACAACAACAGGCCGCACAATTACAACAAGAATTCAAAGCATTACAAACAGAGAAAGAAAATACTGCGATGCAACTCGCAGGATTAACCAGCACATGGAAAAATGCGGAGACACAGTTGGCTGATTACAAACAACAGATAGAAAAGCAAACTGCAGAGATCAATGAATTAAAAAACTTCATGATCAAGGTGAAGGGTGAAAATGAAGTGTTGAAGGTGACTAATGAACGTGTCAAAAAAGAGATCGAGGACCTGGGTGCGAAATATACCAGCGAATTTAAAATACTGGCTAATGAGATCCTGGAGGATAAGAGTAAACGATTCACTGAAGAGAATCAAAAAAATATCAAACTTATTCTCGACCCATTGAATACAGATCTGAAGGAATTCAGAAGAAAAGTTGAAGAAACCTACGAAAAGGAAAACAGACAACGCTTCAGCCTGGAGGATCGCATTAAAGAACTTGTTCAGTTGAATCAACGCATCAGCGATGAAGCCAACAACCTGACCAAAGCCCTCAAAGGCCAACGCAAAACACAAGGTGATTGGGGCGAGATGATCCTTGAAAACATCCTGCAACAAAGTGGGCTTACGGAAGGACGTGAATATGTAAAACAGGAATTCTTACGCGATGATGCCGGCAATACCCTTTTTAACGCAGAGGGCAGAAAAATGCAACCCGACTTTATCATCAACTATCCCGATAAACGTCAGGTGGTCATAGATAGCAAAGT
>JAYRVB010000539.1:0-2500 GCA_041918775.1 Chitinophagales bacterium | reverse complement strand
GCTGCTTTCAATCGCATACCATCCACCTGGATGCCTTGTGCCCTGAGCATGTCAATTGCTTCGAGCGCTGAATCGGTTGTGGTCCCGAAAAACAACATCCCTACATCTGCACCCGATGGATCAGGATAGAATTGAGGTGGCGGTACAAGTGTCTTAGCAGTATCAAACTTTCTGATCAACCTGTCCATGTTACGCACATAAGCTGCACCTTCTTCAGTGTATCGGGCAAATTCATCCCTGGACGTCCCACGTGTAAAAAATGATCCCTTGGTTGGATGCGTACCAGGCAAGGTCCTGTAGGTTATGCCGTCTTTATCCACATCAAGGTATCGACCAAATTTTTCAATTCTGTCGAGGTCATCGGCATTGAGCACTTTGCCACGATCATACATCCGCGTAGTATCCCAGGTAAATGGATCACAGAGGTGATCATTCATCCCGAGATCGAGATCTGTCATCACCATGATCGGTGTCTGCAGTCTTTCTGCAAGGTCTAATGCCGTCGCTGTCATTTCAAAACACTCTGTAGGCGTCGATGGAAACAACAACACATGCTTGGTATCACCATGCGATGCATAGAAAGCCAGCATGATGTCCGACTGCTGTGTCCGCGTAGGCATTCCCGTTGAAGGGCCTGTACGCTGCACATCTATCAGCACTGTAGGTATTTCGGCGAAATACGCCAGGCCCAGGAATTCATTCATCAGCGAAACACCAGGTCCACTGGTGGCTGTAAATGCTCTTGCACCATTCCAGTTTGCTCCAATCACAACACCTATTGCCGCAAGTTCATCTTCAGCTTGTATGATCGCATATTTATGTTTTCCGGTTTCTTTGTCTACACGTAGCTCACTGCAGTATTGTTCAAATGCATCTGCTACCGAAGTAGATGGTGTGATCGGATACCATGCCATGACAGTAGCTCCTCCATACACTGCACCGAGACCGCAGGCGGTATTTCCATCGACCATGATCTTTCCTTTGGTCAGATCAAGCGGACTGGCGTGAAAAGATAAAGGACAATTCCAATGCTCCCTGGCATATTCAATACCGAGATCAAGTGCCTTGACATTAGACGCCACCACTTTTTCCTTTCCGGGAAATTGGTCATTCAGTAACCCAATGATTACATCCCGATCGATATTAAGCAGCGCAGAACAAGCACCTACATAAATGATATTCTTAAACAATTGCCTCAACCTCGGCTCCGAGAAATGCTTATTACTCATTTCCATGAGCGGAATTTCAAGATAGTTGAGATCCTCCCTGCGTTTGTCATGAGGCAAAGGCCATGTACTGTCGTACATAAAGTATCCGCCGGCCATTGTATTCTTCAGGTCCTGCTCGATACTTTGCGGATTGACACTCACCATCAGGTTGATGCCTTCGCGGCGACCGATGTATCCATCGCCATTGACTCTGACCTCATACCATGTTGGTAATCCCTGGATATTGGAAGGAAATATATTCTTGGCAGATACCGGCACTCCCATCCTGAAGATGGCTTTGGCAAACATGGTATTCGCACTGGCAGAACCGGTTCCATTGACATTGGCAAACCGAACCACAAAATCATTTACACCACCGCTGACGGACATACATGAGAAGCTTTCGTGACATTATAGAGGAATTTCTGCATATCCCATGCAGAGGTCGGACAACGCTCCGCGCAGAGTCCGCAATGAAGACATACGTCTTCGTCTTTGACCATGACCCGGCCCGTTGGTAATATATCAGAGACATAGAGATCCTGCGACTTATTGAGCGCGGGCATCAACAGCCGGCTGCGCAGGTCATCTTCCTCTCCATTGATCGTAAACGTGATACAACTCGTAGGACATATATCGACACATGCATCACACTCGATACATCTGCTCCTTTCAAACACAGTCTGCACGTCGCAGTTGAGACAACGTTGTGCTTCCTTAAATCCTGTCAGTCCATCAAAGCCTAGCTCCACTTCAATCATACGATTAGTGAGCGTCACTTCCTTGTTGGCATGTGGCACTTTATACCGCAGATCATCTACGACGTAGTTGTCATAGCTCCACTCATGTATCCCCATTTTCTGGCTATACAAGTTGGTCATCGGATCAGGCCGGGCATTGATATCCATGCTCTGGCAATACAACTCTATCGATACGGCTGCCTGGTGGCCATGTGCCACGGCTGTAATAACATTTTGTGGACCAAAGGCAGCATCACCACCAAAGAAAACTTTAGGTAATGTTGACTGAAGGGTGGTCTTATTGACGACAGGCAATTCCCATTCACCAAACTCGATACCGAGATCTCTTTCGATCCATGGGAATGCATTGTCCTGTCCGATCGCCATCAGCACATCATCGGCTTCGATAAAAATATCAGGCTCGTTGACCGGTACCAGGCTTCGTTTTCCTTGCGCATCATATACAGCCTGCACTTTTGAAAACATCATTCCTTTCAATACGCCATTCTCGACCACAAACGCTTTCGGATTATGGCAATTCATGATCGGAAT
>JAYRVB010000538.1:0-6522 GCA_041918775.1 Chitinophagales bacterium | reverse complement strand
TGACACTGACCTATATGGTGATCCTGCAGTGAGCACACTTGCCTGTGTGGCACCTTTTGGATATGTAGGTAACGATCTTGACTGTGATGACACCAATGCGGCGATCAACCCATTAGCTACTGAAATTTGTAATGGCGTTGATGATGATTGCGATGGATTGGCTGATGACGCAGACCCGGATGTAGTAGGCATGCCTATTTGGTTTGCTGATGCAGATGGCGACACTTATGGTGATGCAGTTACCACAACCTTTGCCTGTAATCAACCGGTAGGTTATGTTGCAGATCCTTCTGATTGCGATGATACGCAGGCAACCGTATATCCGGGTGCAACAGAAATTTGTGATGGTTTGGATAATGATTGCAATGGAGATGTAGATGATGCCCTTACCTTCACTACTTACTACGAAGACCTTGATGGTGATGGATTTGGCGACGCGGCAAGTTTTATTGTTTCGTGTTCGCCTTCAGCACCTGTTGGATATACTACAGATAATACAGATTGCATTCCCGGATTTATCACATATGCGGATGCTGATGGCGATGGATTTGGATTTGGTGCGCCAGTTCCTTGTGGTCCTGTAATCAACAACATTGATTGCGACGATACGCAGTGGTTGTATGCAGATGCAGATGGCGACACTTATGGATCCGGCCCGGCAATAGAATGCGGTGTGCCATCCAATACCGATTGCGATCCAATGAACGCTTCTGTAAATCCAGGTGCTACAGAAATTTGCGATGGAATAGATAATAACTGTGATGGCAATATTGATAATGACCTTATCACTGCATCTGTTTCACCTACCGGCACGGTTTATACTTGTAAAGGTACAGCTATTGAATTGATGGCTAACACAGGAGTTGGTTATACCTATATCTGGTATAAGAACGGCAATCCGATTCCGGGCGCAACGGCGAGCAGTTATTTTGCAGATAAGCCTGCATTTTATACTGTTCAGGTTACTATTCCGGGAGGTTGTAGTGATGTTTCAGATGCAACGTTGGTGCAGCTTTATGCGAATCCAAATGCCAACATCAGTGCACCACTTGGCACCAGCTTGTGTACTACCGTTAAATTAAAGGCGAGCTTTAACGCTACTTACACCTATCAATGGCGTGAAGGTGTTACACCGATAGCCGGTGAAACCAATTACATTTATTTCCCAACCGCTGCAGGAAACTATCGCTGCACAGTGACCAGTGCTGATGGATGTTCACGCAATACAGCCAGCATAGCGGTAACCGCATGTCGCGAAACCGATATAGCAGAACAGGCAGAGTTGTTGGTTTATCCGAATCCAACTTCGTCTGACATCACCATTGCTATGTCAGGATTGTTGAATGAACAAACAAACGCTACCGTTCAGATCCTTGATATCACCGGACGCGTAGTGCTTGAAAATACATTGAACGCTTCCGGTTCAGAGATCAATACCACCCTGAACCTGCAATCGCTCGAAGCAGCCGGTATATATTTTGTGCGTGTAACTACCGCACACCATGAATATGTATCCAGCTTTGTGCTACAGCGTTGACCAGGGAACTAAATGGAAAATAGGCGATCAGGATAATCTGGTCGCCTTTTTTGTTGGGAGGGCTCGAAACATCTGCCAGGGTAATGGAAACAGTAATGTATAGCCCCCCAGAGTAGACTGTACCGAGCACTGTAAGGCAGATTGCCTCCTTCACCCCTGTAGATCATTCGCCCTCCGGCCAGGCCTACATTCTTGCAGGACATTTTTTTTTGTAGCTTTATAGTAACCAACCCAATATATATGAAACGACTACTGACTTTTACCTGTATGGTATTGTTTGCACAAATTGGATTTGCGCAAACCACCGAAGCCGCCGCTACCTCATTCGTGCTTGCGAAACCGAATATTATTAAATTCAATCTATCTGCTGCCGGTTTTGGGAACTACACCATGGCATACGAACGTGTGATCAATCGCAAACAATCTGTAGGCCTTGCCATTGGATTCACACCAAATCAGGATCTGCCATTTAAAAGCGCATTATTAGATATACTCGGGAATGAAGAACAAGCAGTTACTGCAATCAACAGCACCGTATTTAATACCGTGAATGTGACTGCAGAATACAGATTCTATCAGGAGATCAAGGGCGCTCCTGTTGGGGTATATGCGGCAACTTTCATACGCTACACAAATATGCAGCACGAAGGCACCTATTTATTCGAGTTGAGTGATGGAGATCATCAACCATTTATTACCACCACCTTCAACGGCATAGGCATTGGTGAAATGGTGGGCGTGCAGTGGGCACTCGGAAAAAGCATGACCATAGACTGGTGGATACTAGGACCTTATTTCGGGTATCTGAAAGGCAGTTCAGTAGGTGATGATAATCGTCCGGTTTCAGATGCTGACAAGATCAAACTTGAGCAGGACATCGAAGATGTTGGAAACGATATTCCCGGATGGAATGTGGATGCTACCGTAACAGATAACCCATCAACCGGTTTAGGTGCAGTAGACGCGCAATTGAAAGGGCTGTTCTATGGCGCCCGCTTTTTTGGTGTTTGTTTGGGATACAGGTTCTAGCATGTAGACGGGATATCTTCGCTAACACCAACATCAACTCATTTATTTAGAGGCTGTCTGACAAAGGCAGCCTCTTTTATTTTACCATTTCAGCAATCGATCAAACCTATGAATGCGCATCTGAATGGAGTGGCATGCGCGTACCGGCATTGTTGCATTCAATATTTATATGACTGCACCATAATTAGGCAGATAATAAATACCTTGTTGTATAGATCATGTCGCAGGTGCAACATATGGATCCTTACTGAATTCAACAAACCATGCTATGCAGGTTGAGATTTGGTCAGCTCACATCAATCGTCCGTGCCTGAACATATCAATGCTTATAAAATTATCCGGGCAATGTATTACACAAATCTGTGGCTTCGGGTCGAATTGCGCGAATTTTTGAGCACCAGAAGTGCTGCGGTCATCCTGGCATATAATATCAGTAGAACAAAAGAGGCTGCCCACCAGGACAGCCTCTTTATCATTTCTTTCTAAGGTGCTAATTAATCTACAACAATGCTACGGCTGATGCTGTTGCCCTGTGTAGTCAGTTTTACCTGATAAACGCCGGCAGCTGCATTGCTGATATCAACCGGTATTTGGATACCGCCTTCAGGATTATTCAGTACAGTACTGAACACCTGTGCACCGGTAATATTGCATACACTGATCTGCATTGATTCCACTGCTTGTGTATTGAGGTCGATAGTAAATTGTCCGTGTGACGGATTTGGATATACATCGAGGCTGTTCAAAGCTGAAATATCGCCAATACCAGAGCATACCTTTACTTCTACTTCTGTGCCTGCGCGATCGCTAGGGCAACTGAAAACTGCATTGCCTGTTACATGCCAATCGTAGAAATAATACCAACGAGTTTCATCGAAGCTTGAGTTCGTTATGCTGATAAGGGCATCAACTGTATACGGGTAGTCGGTGCCTGATGAACTGCGTTTCAGGCGAGGAGCAAGATCGCCGAAGGTAGTTGTGTTTTGCGCATCATTTGTGCCTAAGCGATAGTTGCTGCCACTAGGTACATCGAAGTTCAGATCGATCACGGTGGTTCCATTTGGAATGTTTACCGTCAACGCTTCCAGCACAGCACCTGAAGCATCGCGCAATTCAATCGTGCGGTCGCCAGGGTAGTCTGTATATACTTTTACGCTATTGAGGGTCAGGTCTTCCAACGCATCAAATACCTGATAACCATTGTATGGTGTACCGGTACTATAATCAGAGCCTTCGTGATCTGTTTGTCCAACATATTCATCCAATGCAGAAACGATCTCGGTGATATTTTCTGCATAGAAAGTGGTATTCTCAAATAATTCACCTGTTTCGAGTGTTGCACCGGTTCCGAGGAAAGTACCACCAACAGGCGCTGTATACCAGTTGATCAAACCATCACCTGTAGCCGTAAGCAAGGTTGATTCACCAACGCAAACGATTGGCGCAGGGTCGATCACAGGTTCTTCAGAAGTGATCAGTTCTACGGTAATGGTATCGCTATAAACATCGCCACATTCACGTGTGATAAAACATGAATAAGTGCCTGATTCTGATACAGTAATTGTATTGCTGGTAGCACCGTTTGACCACAAATAAGCAGTTCCAATTGGAGACACACTCAATTCAACAGTTTCTGTGGCGCATATACTCAATACATCATCACCTAAAAAGGCACCTGCGGTATGCGCGATATGCACAATATCAATATCCTCAGGTTGTTCTGTCAATGTATAAGGTACCGCGATCACGTTATTATTGTCGCTTTCTTCCAGATAGTTGTTATTTGGATCGATCTCAGATACGATATAATAATCGCCGTTACAAACACCTTCAGGAATAGTGATAGACATTCCATCGAGGTAATAATCATAAATATCGAGGTAGCCCACAGAAATACCCTGGTTAGTGATCGCACAATTATATCCACCTCCACCGAGGCCATAATTATCAATATCGTTGGTGATCACGGTGCCATCATCTTCGCGACAATAGCCATAGCTGGATGGTGATGCACAGTTTGCAAGATCCATCAGGCAAAAGCCCATTTTAGTACCATATCCAAGAATAGGCCATTCCGTTGGGTCGTCGACACCATCTACCGCTTTACGCAAGGTGTAATCTCCCCAGTTGTCGGTATGAAAGTGGCCGTGGTCGGGGTGGTAGGTCATTGTTCCGGCTGCAAGCTCATACCAGGTCATTTCGGCTCCATTCTTATGGTAGATACGCTGGTTGATGATCTGCTTTGGAGAACTGCCATCGGGACAGGTTTCGAGTCCGCCCGGGCTGTATATCGTATCGCCGCCACATACAAAATAATCGGTGGCTGTTACGCGTAATGGTCCGTGACCGATGTTCGGAGTACCTACTGAAAGGCGCAATTCTCCGGGAGTTTCCACTACTTCATCTGCTTCCGCAAGGAGGTCGTAAGAAGCTGTAATGTCCGGTAAAAGATCACATTCTGTGGTTCCATCTAAACATACGCATGACGTGGCGTTTGTCGTGGTACACTGGCTCCAGCCGATAACCGGCAAGGCAGCCAAACTAAGGAGTAAAATTTTTTTCATAATACGGAGTCTAAAGTCCCATAATGCCTAAGGGTCTATAAAGGTAAAAATTTATACGAAGTTTAAAATAATAATAACCGACCTCCTGTGACAAGATTTTTAGGGGTTTACCGGGGAAAACCTGTCCACCCATCACCCAAACCTTCGCGCTCATTCGTGCATTCGTGGCTAATGCATTCATATTGCCACACATGCATGAATGGGCACGAAGGGATGCAAAAATGGCTGCTTTAGGTGAATAAAGCAGCCATTTGAAGCGCATATTGTCCAGATTATTTGATCTCCCAGGTTTCGTTGCCTCTGAGGAGTTTGTCGAGATTGCCTTCACCTTTAGCTTTTGCAGCATCCAGCTGGGCGCTCATGAGGTCCTCATAGGTGGCGCGATCGCGGTTTTCATAGAACACCCCGAATGGGCGAGGCATGTGGCCTTCGCGGGAAGGATCATCGAAGATGCGCACCAGGATCTGGGCCTTATAAATATCATTTTCATTGTGAATCCAGAGATCATCTTTTGAATGACCATCATTCAGATCCACAACGATCGGTGTAAAGCCATCGAGTTTGATCCCTTTGTTATCTGTTTCACCGAACACAAGCGGCTGACCATTTTTCACAAACAGGTCATTCTCCTTCTTGGTTGATTTTTCGGTAAACACTTCAAATGCGCCATCGTTAAAGATGTTACAGTTCTGGTAGATCTCAGTGAATGAAGTGCCTTTATGTTGATTCGCGCGGATCAATATTTCCTGCAAATGTGCCGGATCGCGATCCATACTGCGGGCAACAAAAGTAGCATCTGCACCCAATGCTAATGCAGCAGGATTAAATGGATGATCCACCGAACCCATAGGTGTAGATTTTGTCACCTTGCCTAACTGAGAAGTAGGTGAATATTGTCCTTTCGTAAGACCATAAATTTCGTTGTTGAACAACAGCACATTTACATCAAAATTTCGACGAAGTAAATGGATCATATGGTTACCACCGATAGACAAACCATCACCATCGCCGGTAACTATCCAAACGCTCAGATCAGGGCGTGCTGCTTTTAAACCGGAAGCAATAGCAGTGGCGCGACCATGAATACTATGCATACCAAAAGTATTGGTATAATATGGAAAGCGGCTGCTACATCCGATACCGGAAACCACTACAATATTTTCGCGCGGAATACCTAATTGCGGTAATACCGTATGCACTTGTTTCAGGATGGAATAATCGCCACATCCCGGACACCAACGCACTTCCTGGTCGGTCTGAAAGTCTTTTGCTGTAAGTTGTTGTGCTATTTCGCTCATTGTATTAAATCTGCGTTAATCTGTTCAATCTGACCCCGATAGCTATCGGGTCAGCATTCACTTTTTTTTCAGTATGCTTAATAAACAATTATTA